>JALHUC010000200.1 GCA_022865845.1 bacterium
AAGGATGAAGGGCGGATGGTGAGTTTCATTACGGTGAGGGAACCGTATGAGTGACAGGGCTCACGATGGGAGTGGGTGAGCGGGAGAGCGGGAGAGCGGGGGGAAAATCGGGAAAATCCCGACTGGGCGACGGAGCGACTTGGCGAAAGGGCGCAGGACGAGTTTGAAGTTTGGTTTTTGAGGGTTGAAGTTAAACCCGAAACTCCATCCGCAAGTTGGTGTGATCGTCCGGGATTCGGCCTAGCTTGTCATTGCGAGGAGCATCGAGTTTGATGAAAGCGACGCGGCAATCCCGGCTTAAGAACGAATCCTATAAAGGCGATTAAAGCCTTAACGCAGAGTTCCGCAGAGACAATCACAAGAAACCATCGCAGGGTTACGCAGAAAGAGCCCTAAACTCGGGGTAAGCCACAGTTATAATTAAGGCGATGTTTTTACCACAGGGTACACAGGGTTTCACAGAGAAAGGCTTCAATCTGGGGTAAACAGCGGTTGCTATAAAGGCGATGTTTTTCACCACAGAGTTATTGAGGACACTGAGAAAATCTAAGTCTGGGTTAAAGCACGGTTGCTATAAAGGCGATGTTTTTACCACAGAGTACACAGGGTTTCACAGGGGAATGATTAAATCTCTGGAAAATCCAAGGTTTTAATAAAGGCGATGTTTTTCACCATGGAGTGGTCGCGGGGGCAGGCGGAGAAAAACAGGCCCAGGAAAACCTATAAATGTCTTGACGACCAAATTTGGATGAGGAAAGATTTTCTACGTTCTACGTTCTACGTTCTGCGTCCTTTCTAGACACTAGACACCAGACACTAGACACTAAGTTCCTTATGTCGAAAGCACCCCACCTCATGATCGTTAACCATCCCCACCCCCTGCATGAAAGCGTAGCATATAGTGCTTCCGGCGAAGGTGAAACCCCTCTTCTTCATATCCTTCGACATGGCGTCGCTTTCCCGTGAAGTCGCCGGGATGTCCGACATCCTCTTTATCCGGTTCACGATTGGCTCACCGCCCACAAAGCTCCACATGTACTCGGCCAAAGATCCGAACTCCTCGATGACCTTCAGGGCAGCCAGGGCGTTCTTTCTCACGGAGAAGACCTTGAGGCGGTTACGGATAATGGACGGATCGGTGAGGATCTTTTCCAGGTAGGCATCAGTCATGCGGGAGCACTTATTAATGTCGAAGTTGTGGAATGATTTTTTGTACCCGCCGCGCCTTTTAAGTATCGTGGCCCAGGAGAGCCCTGCCTGGGCGCCCCCGAGGGTGAACATTTCGAACAGCTTCCGATCCTCACGGACAGGGACACCCCACTCCTCGTCATGGTAGGCGAGCATCTCTTCGCTGGCGCCTTCAGGCCAGGAACAGCGCTTTTTCATAGGGAACTCCAATTCCAAAATTCAAATTTCAAAAATATTATAAACTACCAGATCAAAGGCTGTCTCTCGCCCGTTCGTCACACTTCAAATATGACTCACTAGAGGCGCAGGGAACGCAGAGAAGATCAAACCATACCAGATTTTTTGTGACAAGTTTTATTGCTTTTACTGCGAACTCTGCGTCTCTGCGAGAGGCCGCCTTTAACGTTTTCAAAGGTAAAATGCAGTACCTTCTAAGTTCTAAATTCTACGTTCTACATTCTGCTCTTTCAGTACCCCCGTCAGCTTGCCTGCAACCCAGGCGTTGAAAATCCCTGTCAGGATCGCCGCTGTGCCCATGACCGGCAGCAATGCAAGCAGCCCGGGTGACCGCACGTAAAGGAGGACCGCAACAGCAAGCTGTCCCAAAATGTGGGCGTAGGCCCCGCCCATGCTGATGCCGTAGAGGGAAAACCGTCCTGAAAGAATGAGAGGCACCATGACCAGCAGGCTGGCCGCGCCCCCGGCCGCGGAAAGAACTGCCGTGGGAGAAAAGACACCTCCCCAGAGAAGGGCTACCAGGCCCACCCTCCCTGCTGTCACCCAAACGCCGCCTGAAACGCCGAGGGTCACAAAAGCCACAAGGGTCATGATGTTCCCGAGCCCCAGTCTCACCATGGGGAAGGGGTTGGGAACGACCCGTTCCAGGGAGGCCAGCGCGAAGGCCCCTGCCACCAGAAGGGCAAGTGTGGTGATCCTAGCGGGAGACCGCATCCACTTCCTCCGGGCCGGAAACTTTGATAACGATACGGTTAGGAAGGCAGACGATGACCTGTCCCGACCGGTCTATAGACCCCATTGCTTCGCATATCTTGAGGGGACAGGGGGCGTTTTCCAGATGGGCGCGTCCCTTTTGGACAACCAGGAAGGCAGTTCCGAGGGGCCCAGAAACCGGATATCGGCCGTCGACATCCAGGGATATTTCAGTGATGGAATCAGGCGTCCTGACAGTAAGCAGCTCCCCGACGGAACCGGCGGGCAAAAACCTCGGGGAGAACACCGTCAAGGAGATAAGGAGAACAAACAGAATCCCGTCAGCGAGTCGGGGACGGGAAGGAATGCCTATCTCAAATCTCATATTTCAGATCTCAAAAATAAGTAAGTGCACATGTGCACCGGTGCACTCGTGCACTAAAATTTTGATTTTCTCCTGCG
The DNA here is from genome assembly GCA_022865845.1 of bacterium. Lineage (GTDB taxonomy): Bacteria > BMS3Abin14 > BMS3Abin14 > BMS3Abin14 > BMS3Abin14 > JALHUC01. The sequence continues at coordinate 2,581 of JALHUC010000200.1, forward strand.
TTCTGCGTTCTGCATTCTGCATTCTGCCTTACCTACATTTCCCTCTCTCTTGCAAGGGCCCGCCTGTCGATGGGCAGTCGAACCTTTACTTTGAGGCCTTCAGAGCGCGATTTTCCGATTTGGAAGCGTCCTCCGTGCTCATCTACGATCCGCTTGGCAATAGCCAGGTTCAGATGGGTCGGGTGGGCTCCGAAAAGGTGGATAGGACTCAGGTCCTCCTCCAGCTGGCATGCATCCGAAGTGGGTCCGGTATCCTCGATGCTGATCTGCCAATAATCGTCATTATAACTCAAGCCCAGGGTGAGTTCCCCTCCACTGGGCATCCGGCTCACGGCGTTCAGCAGGATCGTGGAGAGAGCCTTTTTAAGAAGATCGGGATCCATAAAGATGTTGGGCGGCTTCCTGCTCTTCTCAATGATGATCCGGACCCCAATTTTCTCAGCGTTTTCCCGAATCCCGTCCAGGGAGTTTTTCAGTAGATCATCTAACGGATACTTTTCAAAGGAGGGGGACGGAAGGTGGAGGAAGTTTCTTATCGTCTCGATCATCGACTCCAACTTTTCCACCTCGCCCATCACCTGTCGGGCCCACTCTTCTTCCCTGGAATCGGGCTGCAGGGAGTCGAGGAGGCGCCTGGTATATCCCCCGATGACGGAAACCGGGTTAAGGATTTCGTGCGACAGGCTCCGTGTTAGAGTGCCGAGGCTGGCCATCTGGCTGGATTCTCTCATCTGGGTCATGACCTGGTGGTTTTCCCTCCAATCCAGAAAGCGCAGAAGCAATCGAGATGGATTGTCTCCTGGCCACGCCTGGGCGGTCATGCGCACCATGACGCTATCGCCTATGGAGTCCTGGAGGATGATGTCCCCTTCAAACCCTCCGCTTTCCCTTGCAAGGTGCAGAAGGTTAAGAAGAAGATGGGAGACACTTTGTGGAGGAAAAATGAAACCGATGAACTGTCCTTCCAGATCAGAAACCTGGTAACCCAGCATCCGGTGGGCGGTGTCGTTGCACTGAAGGATATTACCCTCCATGTCGGCAACGATGATCCCCTCA
>JALHUC010000201.1 GCA_022865845.1 bacterium
CCGGATTTCGCAGGGATGTTGGCTCATTTTATCAAATTGCCGACCTTTTTGTCATGAGCAGCGTCCAGGAAGGGCTGGGTACCGCCGTTATAGACGCACTTGCACTGGGTAAACCCGTGGTTGGCACCTGTGCGGGAGGAATTCCTGAAATCATCCTGGACGGTGAAAGCGGCAGGCTGGTTGCCTCTGCTGATCCAGCAGCACTGGCAGGAGGGATTATCGAGTTGCTCGCCAACCCCGAACGGGCAAAACAGATGGGCAGACGGGGCCAAGAGGTGGTCAGGAAAAACTTTTCTGTCGACGCAATGGTTGATAAAAACATAGAAGTCTATCAGCAGATCTTGTAACCGGCCACGCCCGACCCTCACACCCTTCCTTGACACGATTTGTTTACGGCGATATGATCCTATTCGTCTATATAAACTCAGGATTCTAATTCTTTGGAGAAAACCAATTGAGCGACAGCCTCACAGTAATCGTGCCCACATTCAATGAGGAGGACAATATTCATGACTGCCTCGAGAGTGTCAAATGGGCGGACGATATTTTCGTTGTCGATTCGTTCTCTACTGACCGTACACTTGAGATTGCCCGGGACTACACCGAACACATTGTCCAGCATGAGTATGTAAACTCTGCCACGCAAAAAAACTGGGCAATTCCCCAGGCCAAAACCGACTGGCTGATGGTAGTAGACGCCGACGAGCGCGTCACCCCCGAACTCGGCGCACGCGTTAAAGATATTCTGGCTAACGGCACTGAATATGACGGCTTTTACATAAAGCGGATGACCCTATTTTTTGGCAGGATGATCCACCACTGCGGATGGAACAAGGACTACCTCATCCGGCTGTGGCGCAATGGCAAGGGGCAATACGAAGACCTTGAAGTCCACGCCGATGTGATCGTTGACGGCAAAGTCGGCACCATCAACGAATACTTCTTACACAACACATATCGCTCTCTGGAAAATTACCTTGAAAAATTCGGCCGTTACACCACCTGGTCGGCCAACGACCTTTACAAATCCGGTAAACAACCCACATGGATCAACCTCACGTTTCGACCGCTGTGGCGTTTCTTCCGGATGTACATCCTCCGTCAAGGATTCCTCGATGGCAAACACGGCCTTATTCTTTGCTCCCTTGCTTCCTTCAGTGTTTTCATGAAATATGCCAAACTGTGGAACCAGCGGCGCCGTGACGACATGCCTATTGAGGGGTCTCCGCCGCAGCCGAAACCGGGGAAGCACGTGCTATGACTCCTTTTTCACTTTTGCGAAAGCAGACTCAAGATATACAGGGCAGGACAGACAAGTTGAGAGTCGGTCATGCCAAGGGTTTATCCCGGGAAGAACTTGCCGCCATCATCACCGCCCACCATGCAGCTTTACGCTCCGGGGAAGGCGTACTCAAAGACCGTCACCGCAATGCAGTCACCAGCGTCCGCCACGGAAACGACTGGTTCTGCGTCAAAGAATATAGATCTCACGGACTGCCCGACCGCATCAAGGACCGGCTTCGCGGATCACGTGCCCGTCGTGCATGGAGCGGAGCCAGTCATCTGCGCAAACACGGCATCGCCGCCCCGGAGGCTGTCTCCCAGGTTGAACAGGACGGAAAGAGCTACCTCGTTACACGCTTTATCAATGGGGCAATTCCATTGAATCTTCTCCTGCGCGAACGCTTCTCAGGGCGTTTGGACCCCGCGGAAGTCACTGCAAAACGAACAATGGTCAAGCAGCTCGGCCAGTGGCTCCGCAGCATCCATGATCTCGGCATCTACCACGACGACTGGTCGTCCAAGAACATCCTGGCTACCCAGCACAACGAGCAATGGACATTTCA
>JALHUC010000202.1 GCA_022865845.1 bacterium
CCCGAAACGGGAGACGCTCATAGCGACCATGAGTTCAATGTCCTCGAGGCGGTCGTAGCGCCACGCGAGCCCCATGTCCTCGATACGCTGGATCTCCCTGCGCACCCTTTTCAGGGATTTGCCTGAGAAGCTCTCCAGGTAGCTGTTGATATCGTAGCCGTAACGCTGGGGCGCAAACAGATATCCGATCTCGTCTTCGGAATGCTCTATCCAGTCGTCCGTGACGCACCGCGGTGAAAGGTATCGGATGTGGTAGGGGCCGGGTATGGCGTCGAGAAGACGGGAAGGTTCGTCCCCCAGGATGAGGTTCTGCTCCAGCCACGTCTTGCCATGCCATGTTTCCCCCGGGAAGTAGGCGTAAATGCCCTGCTCTTCGATGAAGGACAGAGGCAGGAGGCCGGATCCACAGTTCACATTTTCGCCGGTGATGAAATGGATGGGACGGCCAAAGTGGCGGTGGAAACAGGCGCGTACATCCCAGAGATCGGTGACGACCTCCCTGGGCATGAGCGCCTCCCAGAGGAACCTTGCCTCCTCCGGGTCCTTGACAACCCTCAGACCTTCCATCCTTATCTCCTGAAAGTCACACTGGTTTCGACCCTGGACCCTCCGAAGTAATCCAGGGCGAACTGGGCCACGACATCTGGGTCATAGGGCTTACAGCTGAAGACGTCCAGATAGGTGGCGTTGGTCAGGTTGGCGAAGTGGGCCGAGATGAGGGACGTTTCAATAAGCTGGGTCATGGAGTATCCGGCTACTTTCTCGTCTTCGCCGAAGTGGACCACCTGGGTTTCTCCAAACCTCTTCATCTCGATGAGGTCACAAAGCTCCACGACGAAGCGGCGGATGGCGTCGGCGTCCCGGATGGTGGCCGGATCACAGTCATAGATGTCGATGGCAGTGGCGATGCCCCACACCTGCTCAGCGGCTGCTCTCTCGGGTATGCTCATGGGTACTGTCTGGATTCCCAACATTTCATTCTCCTCCAAAAAAGATGGGATTGTTCTCCGGCCTCACTGCCGAAAAGACGTTGGGGCTGATCACTGGTTGTCCTCTTCCTGGCGGATGGCTCCGTTGATGAACCGCGCCAGGCTGCTCACCAGGACCCCCCGCAGGGACTGTAGACTCGCGTCCACGTCATCGTCTTCCGAGGCGATGACCGTGAAGGAGTAGTAACCGGATAAAAAACCTGCCACGGCGCAGGCCATGCGGCGCAGCAGGGGCTTTTCGAGATCCTGCTTGACCACCGATTCCACCAGGTTCTCGATACTTTCGAGGTACTCCAGGAAGGGTAGTTCGAGGCCCGTGTACCCCTCCTTGAGTATCAGATCGGCACGGCCCTGGTAGTAGAGTACGAAGTCCTCCCACCTGGAACTGAAAAAATCGATGTGTATCTGGATGATGGATTCCAGTAGGGACGTCAGATCGGTGGCTGCCAGGCACCGTTCCTCCATGAGCCGCACCAGTTCCGCCATGACCTGGCGGATGAGCTCGGAGATAACTTCATTCTTGTCGGTGAAGTGATAGTAGAAAGTGCCCTTGGCGACATCCGCACCCTGGGTGATGTCATCTATGGTCGTCAGATCGATGCCTTTTTGGGCGAAAAGCTCGCTGGCGGCATCGAGAAGGCGCTGTTTGGTCGCTCGAGTCCTCTTGTCCTGTCTGGACAGGTGCTTAGACCCTTTTTTGCTGGTTAATGCCATGAAAAAACTCCCCGTTATTTTGTTGACTGCATAGTCAATAGTGACTGTATAGTCAATAATGACTGTGTAGTCAATAAGTTTTTTGGTGTTGGAAATAAAAAAAACTTTTTGCTTGAGATGCTTCTTTAAGTCTTTGTAAATAAAGAGGAAATTGCAAGGATAACCGGACGTTTGGCGTTGGTATTCAAGCCGACGGGACTTGCGGGCGACCTTAAAGAGTGTTGGAAGAACACCGGAATGAAATCCGGAACCGGCTCACAGATATTTCAGGACGTGTTCGATTCGCACTCACCCAAGGGATTTTTCGGTATGGATGGACAGGCAGCCTGAGCCCTGCATCACTGAACTCATTAAATCAGACGAACATCCCCATTTTTAGAAGATCCAAGGCTGTGAGATTAAATAGAAACAGGGGCCTTCCGGCCCCTGCTCATTATTCTGAGATCTGAAATAATAGTATTTATACAGGCGTTCGAGAAGGTATCAGATACAAGGCCAGTCACGCCATTGGCGTGACCGAGGATCAATGAGGCCCGATAATCCCGCCATAGGCGGGATAGATGGTGCCTTATCGGACGCCTATCCCCCGAAGACAACGGTTTTTCCGTTGTGTATCAGCACCTTATTCTCGGTATGCAGGGAGACGGCACGGGCGAGAACCACCTTTTCTATGTCCTCACCCTTTCTTTTCAGTGTCACAACGTTGTCGCGATGAGTCACCGATACTACGTCCTGGTAAATAATGGGACCCTGGTCCAGATCCTCCGTTACATAGTGGCTGGTAGCACCGATGATCTTAACGCCCCTTTTAAAGGCCTGCAGGTACGGGTCGGCGCCGATAAAGGCCGGGAGGAAGGAGTGGTGGATGTTAATGATACTGTTGCGAAAGGCCGTGACGAACTTGGGTGTCAGGATCTGCATGTAGCGGGCGAGGATAACGGTGTCCACGTTCTCCTTCTTGAGGATCTCAAGGACCTGGTCCTCCTGCTCCCTTTTGGTTTCCTTGGTCACGGGAAGATGGTGGAAGGGGATGTTGTAATAACCCGCCATGTCCCTCAGATCTTCGTGGTTGCTGATGATGCAGGGGATGTCCACGGCTAGCTGTTGGCTGCGCCATCGGTAGAGCAGGTCCAGAAGGCAGTGTCCCTGTTTTGAAACCAGGACACCAACCGTTTTCTTTCTGTCGGAGAAGAAAAGCCGATGAGCCATGCCCAAACGCCAGCAGACCTTGCTGAACTCCTCGTCCAGGTTCTCTCGCGGGATCTCGAAACCGTTCATATCCCAGCGAATCCGCATGAAGAACATATCCTCTACCGGATCGGTGTGCTGGTCCAGGTAGACGATATTGCCGCTGTGATCGAAGATCCAGTTCGTGATGGTGGCGATGATCCCTTTGGTGTCCTTGCCCTGGATCAGCGCAGTGACTTTGGGAGCCCCGTTGGGCGCTTCTATTTCGCTCATGTTGTATTACCTCGCCAGAATCGTTTGAAAAGGATGGCTTCCCACCCTCAATACCCTGAAAACTATCGTAGTCTAAAGAAAATACCATAAAGGTCAAGGGGAGAAAGGCAGTTTTCAGTACCCGGAACCCAGTACCCAGTACCCAGTGCTCAATCTCTTGTCATTGCGAGGTCACAGTTCGTGCCGAAGCAATCCCGGTTTCTATAAAAGGGAAAAGTGCTGTCTCTCGCCCTTCGACCATTCGATCCCGCCAACGGTGGGACTCAGGGCAGGCAGGCCAGGCGCAGTTTGTCACGGCGTAGTCTGGAAGCGAAGACGGAAGTACGCAGAGAAAGACTTTAATCCTGGGAAAGCGCGGTTGCTATAAAAGCGATGTTTAATCCAACACAAAGTACACAAAGTTTCACG
>JALHUC010000022.1 GCA_022865845.1 bacterium
AGAGCTGCTGCTCTGTGCCTTGACGAAACTCTCCCCGTCCCTTTGCTGGTCCAGTGTGTAGGAACTCATGTTTTCAATGTTTTTGAACTTGAGAGGTTTCCACTTCTCGAGGGTGTTGAACTCCTCTTTAAACAGAAGGGTACGGGAGGAATCACCAAAGGCCTGGGCGGCGGATTGCAACACCCCTGAAGCAAGAATGGCCAGTGCCGCTGCGGCCAGAGCGGTGCGCAGGGCTTGTTTTGATCTCGGGTAGTGAACGCTCATTTTCACGATCCGGAGACCTTCTTCCCGGACAACGTTCCTAACATCTCCTGGGGATCGGTAGTCGGGGGGAGGCATGTGAAGTTCCTGCAGACGTAGGCCGCGGCTTTGCCGTCAACGGTTTTCATGTCTGATACGTAGGGGATAAGTTCCTTAATTGCGGGGTCCGGAGCCCCGGGGTCAACCAGGGCAGAAGTGACGGTGGGCAGGTAAGAACGCTGCATAGCCTGGATGAACCGCTTCGTGTCATCCTTGTGAGGGTCCCCGACAATGATCACCTCGGCAGTAGAGTTTTGTGCCATATCAAGAGCGCTTATCATATGGGTAAAGCCGGCGGGGCCGGTTTCCATCTCTGTGGCAAACGCCCGAAGGGTTTTGTGCCCCTCCTCCTCAAGGTCCTGACGGGCAGTGAGGCGGCTGAGCCGGAGCAAGCTCATGGCGGCCACTGCATTGCCCGAAGGTATGGCACCGTCGAAGGAGGGCTTCTGGCGGGTAAGGGGGGAGTTGTTATCACCGGGGGTGAGGAAGAAACCACCGTTTTCAGTATCCCCGAACTGGTCCACCATCTCTGAGGCAAGGCGGAGGGCCAGAGTGAGCAGGTCTGCCCGGTATGTGTACTGGTGCAGTTCAAGAACGCCCCATAGCAGGTAAGCGTAATCATCCAGAAAGGCCGCCACCTCCTCGCCTTCCCCGTAATGTAGATGCAGCAGCCCGCCCTTTTTATCCATCAAGTTTCGCTGGATAAACCCGAGAGCCTTTTCGGCAGCGTCCGCGTAGGAACTTTCCTGAAAAGCTCCGGCGGCTTTTGCCAGCGCCGCTATCATAAGCCCGTTCCAGTCGGTCATGATCTTGTCGTCTCTCATGGGCCTGACGCGAGAAGCCCTGGCAGCCATGAGCTTTTCCCTGATCCGCTTAAGTGTATTGTCGAGCTGATTGGAACTCATCCCCGGACCTTCTGGGTGGCTTTTGGTGTCAGGGCTCAAATAGAGGATGTTGCGCCCGGTGGGCTGCCCCGATCCGGTGAGGAAGTTTCCGGCGTCCGACGTATTGTACACCTCTTTGACCGCCAGGGCCTCTTCCTCGTCCAGGAGTTCGTCGAGCTCCCCGGCAGTCCAGGTGTAGAATTTGCCCTCTTCTCCTTCGCTGTCCGCGTCCTCTGCTGAATAGAAGCCCCCTTCCGGGGACTGGAGGTCCCTGAGAGCATAGGAGAGGATCTCCCTGGCCGTCTCCCGGAACTGTTCCTCCCCGGTGGCACCAAAAGCCTCGGTGTAGGCCAGGACGGCCAGAGCCTGATCGTACAGCATCTTCTCGAAGTGAGGGGCGAACCACCTCTCATCTGTGGAGTAGCGGTGAAGACCATACCCCATATGGTCGTAGATCCCGCCCTTGCGCATGGCATCAAGGGTCTGACGGACCATGGCAAGGGCCTGACTTTCCCCGGTCCTGCCCCAATACCTCATAAGAAACAGAAGGTTCGAAAAGACGGGGAATTTGGGGGCCGAGCCGAACCCGCCGTGACGGCTGTCGTACTGGTCCGCCAGGGAGAGATAGGTCCTCTCGGAAAGGTGGTCTCCGGGTGATGCTGGCAGGTCAGGGGCCATGAAGGTTCTAATTCCCTCGGATATCTCCCGGGCGTTGGAGTACACCTTCTCTCTGTCACCTTCCCAAAGCTCTTTGATCTCCGGGATGATCTGCATCATGCCCGGCTGGCCGTAACGATCCTCACGGGGGAAATAGGTGCCTGCGAAGAACGGTTCTCTATCCGGGGTCATGACGATGGTCAGGGGCCAACCGCCCGAACCTGTCAGGAGTTGACAAACGGTCATGTAAAGATGATCCACGTCGGGACGTTCCTCACGGTCCACCTTTACGCACACGAAGGTCTCATTCATCATGGCCGCGACCTCCGGGTCGCTGAACGACTCCTTTTCCATGACGTGACACCAGTGGCAGGTAGAGTACCCGATGGACAGGAAGACAGGCTTGTCCTCGGATCGGGCCTTAAGGAAAACTTCCGGGGACCAGGGGTGCCAGTCTACCGGGTTTCCGGCGTGCTGGAGCAGGTAGGGGCTGCCTGACCCGGCTAAACGATTTGTTTTTCCTTCACTTATTTCAGCCAAATATTCCTCCAGGAAGGGAAGGAGATGAAAATTTAACTTTATTCTTTCATTCTAACCATTAAATGGGGAATTTGATTCCTGATTCCTGATTCCTGATTCTTGAATTCTGA
>JALHUC010000203.1 GCA_022865845.1 bacterium
AGGCCAGATAACCTCTGGGCGGAGTCCACCCGGCGCCTTTCCAGGCTTTCCCTGGATCGACGGCTGGAATCCATTTCCATCTCAAGCCGGTTTCGGTCGTTTCCCAATGTGAAAAGCTTGTTTCTCCCTATCTCCAGCTCTTCTCTGGCCTTGACCAGCTTCGATTCGGCTGCGTTAAAGGTCCCCTGTGCGTCCGTAAGTTCAGCGGCAAACTTTTCATGCTCGCCCTCAATGGCGACCAGCTCTAATTCCAGCTGCTGCAACTGGGTCCGGTCGGACTCTGTCTGTCTACTGAGGTCGGACTCGTCTTCATTAAGCCGCTCCAGCCTTTCGGTAAGGGACCGGACAGACGCCTCACCGATGGAAACCTCTCCCTCGATACGGGCGATCTCCGCCTCCACTGTCCTGACCGCCTCAAACCCTTCCGTGATCATTCCCTCGCCGGTGACCAGCTCGCCCCTGATAGCCTCCTCTTTTGACTCCAGAACTGAAAGGTGGTTCTCAATATCAGTAAGGTTTTCCTTTTTACCGGCCAGATCTTTCACCTTTTCGGTGAGGCTGGTTTCAACGGAGGAGAAATCCTCGAACCTCAGTCTGAGATCAAGGGATGAAAGTTCGTCCCGGAACAAACGGTACCGCCTTGCTCTGGCCGCAGACCTTTTCATGGAGTTCAGCTGGCGCTGGATCTCGCGGATCACATCTGAGACGCGCAGCAGGTTCTGACGGGTTCTTTCCATCTTCCTTTCAGCTTCGAGGCGCCGCATCCTGTACTTCAGAACACCAGCGGCCTCTTCGATGAGAGCGCGTTTTTCTTCCGGTTTAGAGTTGATCAGAAGAGAGATCCTCCCCTGCTCAACAATGGAATAACCTCGGCTGCTGCCACCGGCGTCGGCGATGAGTTCCCGGATATCCTTGAGCCTGCAGGAAACACCGTTAATGAGATATTCGCTCTCTCCTGTCCTGAAGAGTTGACGGCTGATAGATATCTCCGAATAGTCTCGCCACTGGTTCTCCAGCTTCCCCTGGTTATCGAAAACAAGGGTGACCTCTGCCCTGCCGGCCGGCTTTCTCTTATCACTCCCGTTAAAGATAACGTCTTCCATCATCTGCCCGCGGAGAAGTTTGGCGCTCTGCTCTCCCAAAGCCCACCGCACGGCATCAACGATATTACTCTTCCCGCACCCGTTGGGGCCAACCACGACAGTGAGCCCGTCCTCCTGGAACTTGAAGACGGTCCTGTCCGGGAAGGACTTGAAACCATGTATTTCGAGACGTTTAAGGCGCATTTGAATTCGGTGATCGGTAATCGGTTATCAGTGATCGGTATCCACTAACCGCACCAACCCCACTAGTACCTCCATGAGAACGCAGTACTTTCCGTAACTGTTGATTTCCACTTAACACTTTTGTCCTGAAAAAAATGTACCATGGGGCATGAACCTTGTAAAGGGATGTTTGGTTTTATTGACAGGTGCCAATAGGTATACTAAAGTATACCTGTAAAGCCAGTTCCAGGTTCCAAGTTCCAGATTCCGAGCAAATGCAAGGGAATGCATTGATCAGCTTTTAAGAACATTGCCAATCACAGATCACGAGTGACGAATAACGGAATACAATGAAACAATTAACTCTTCGCCAACAGCAGGTCCTGGATTACATCCTGGAGCACATCTCCAGCAACGGCTACCCCCCTACCCTCAGGGAGATCGCGGGGCAGTTCCACCTCTCTGGCCCCAGGGCTGCCGTCAAGCACCTGGACGCACTCCAGCGCAAAGGTCATATCAGAAGAAACACGGGGACGTCCAGAGGAATTGAAG
>JALHUC010000204.1 GCA_022865845.1 bacterium
CTCCCGGATCCAGGCCTCCACACCGGTAGTGGCTAAATTCAAGCCTTCCTCTGAGTTCAATCTGGAGGACTACCACCGGGTGGGAGGAGTTCGGACGGTACTCAAGACTATCCGGGGAAAACTCCACACGGATCTTCCCCTGGCCACCGGAGGGAACCTGAGAGAGGTCCTTGATGCTTCCCGCGATGCCGATGGGGAGGTCATCCGGGGGATTGGCCGGCCCCTTGCCCCGGACGGCTGTTTCGGCATCCTCTACGGCAACCTTGCGCCCCAGGGCGCGGTAGTAAAAAAGACAGGGGTGGATCCATCCATGTTGACCCATACAGGACCAGCCGTGGTATTTGACTCGGAAGAAGATGTCCGACAGTTCTTGCTGGACAAAGAGGTCCAGCCCGGTTCGTTTCTGGTAGTACGGTACGAGGGGCCCAAGGGAGGGCCGGGAATGCGGGAGTTGTCTATCCCCGCTGCTATGCTGGTGGGGATGGGTCTTCACACATCTGTGGCCATGATCACGGACGGACGCTTCTCCGGGGCAACCAGGGGGCCGTGCGTCGGTCACATCTGCCCGGAAGCCTGGGAGGGTGGACCCCTGGCCTACGTGCAGGACGGGGACCTCATCGAAATCAACGTACCTGAAAATCGCATCCAGTTGCTACTGCCGGAGGGGGAGCTGGAGCAAAGGAAGCAGCAGCCTCTCGACCGACCGGACCATCCGGCGCCCGGACTTCTGTCCGCGTATCGCCGAATGGTCGGAGGGGCTCAGTCCGGCGCACTGTGGCTTTAGCATCAAAGCATTAAAACCTGGAAAAAGGAGGACAATTAATGGCATTTGTGATCAATCCCGCAGAGATAGAGGCCTGGCCCCTTCATGAAGGCATCGAGGGGAAGGTGGTGGCAAACGGTAAGAACATGACCACCCTCATGGCCACCTGGGCGCCCAAAACCCGGTTTGCCGTCCATATTCACCCACATGAACAGATTGGCACCTGTCTTCAGGGGGAAGCCGTTTTCACCATTGACGGCGACGAAATGGCGGTCAAAAAGGGGGATGTCTACCACATCCCTTCGAACATACCCCATGCAGAACGGAATGACGGCGACGAACCGGCGGTCTTTTTTGAGTGTTTTTCACCCGTCCGGGAGGATCTGCTTCGCCAGCGATTCGATCAGAAGATTATAGGGCCTGCGGAGTAGCAGCCGGAGCGCACCATTACTGCAAAAAGATGGGCGCAAAGGTAAATATAAACAGATAAATTTCAGCTAAGAAAGGAGGTAGAAAGTCATGACTAAAGGACAATTTCTTAAAGCGAATAGTCCTGAGGAGGCGTGTGATTTGCTGGCCCAGTACGGAAGCAAAGCCCGCGTCCTTGCCGGTGGCACGGATTTGATGGTGGCTATAAACCAGAGAACATTTTCTCCCGAGGTGCTCATCTACATCGGGGAGTCTGGTTTAGACTACATCAAGGCCGAAGGGGACAAACTTGTAATCGGGGCAGGGACTACTTTTACTGAAATCATACGTTCCGATTTAGCAAAAGATAAGGCCCCTCTTTTGGTGGACGCTGTTTCACACATTGCATCGGTAGCCATACGAAATGTGGGCACCATCGGCGGCAACCTTGCCAACGCCTCTCCGGCGGCCGACTCGGCCACCGCCCTTTTAGCCCTTGGGGCGAGCCTGAAGATTGTTTCCAAGGAGGGCGAGCGAACTGTGGCAGTTGAACAGTTCTTTACCGGACCTGGAGAAACCTTGCTCGATACTGGGGGACTGATCCGGGAAATCATAGTCCCGGAGCAGGCAGCAGGGGCCGGATGGGGGTATCGCAAGATAGGGAAGAGAAAGGCCCAATCCCTCTCTGTGGTTTCTGTGGCCATCTATTGTCCTCTGGCCGGCGGTGAGTGCCGGGGCGCCCGCATCGCCCTGGGTGCTGTTGCACCAACACCCATGTTAGCTCTTGAGGCGTCCGCCCTCTTGGAAGGAAAGACGTTGAGCGAAGGTCTGATAGATGAGTCAGCCAAGGCAGCCGCTGATGCAAGCAATCCCATAGACGACGTGCGTGGTTCGGCATGGTATCGCCGTCGCGCCACCGAGGCTCTGGTACGGCAGCTTCTCACCCAAATCTCAGCATAAAAAAGGAGGTGTTAGAAATGTACTCACTTGAATTTACTGTAAACGGTCGACTTTGCGAGGTGGCCGTAGACCTGAAGACAACGCTGTTGGAGGTCCTTCGCGACAAGCTGTTTATTACCAGTCCAAAGGAGGGTTGTAACAGCGGTGACTGCGGTACCTGTTCCGTTTTATTGGATGGCAAACTTGTCAGGTCCTGCCTTACCAACGCTTTGGCTGCCCGGGGAAAAGAGGTCATCACCGTAGAAGGGCTGGTCAAACCAGGAGAACTTCATCCTCTCCAGGGGGCCTTCCATGAGCATTACGGGGCCCAGTGCGGATTTTGCACGCCCGGGATGATCTTAGCGGCGAAGGCTTTACTTGATGAAAACCCCAACCCCACCCGGGAAAATATCAAAGAGGGCCTTTCCGGCAACCTGTGCCGCTGCACAGGATATGTCAAAATAATAGACTCGGTAATGGCGGCTGCCGAAAAGATGGGTGGCCCGCAGGGCTCCTGAAAGGAAGGAG
>JALHUC010000023.1 GCA_022865845.1 bacterium
ACTGCTCAGTTCCATTAGTCTTGAGGATCTTGAAGCGCTGAAAAAGGACATTGCAGGCGGTAAAACCCATCCTATGGACGCAAAAAGGGGGCTTGCCAGAGAGATCGTCACCCGTTTTCACAGCGAAAAGATAGCCGGGGAAGCCGAAGAGCAGTTTAACATGCGTTTTTCAGACCGGAAATCTCTCGAAGATATGGCCGATGATGAATCTGTCGAAGCATATGAAATGGCAGAGCCTCTGCCTCTCTTTAAGGTAGTGGCCCAAGTCAGAGGCGTCAGCAGCTCGGAGGCTATCAGGATGATCAAGGGTGGTGCCGTTAGGATCATGGATGATAAAGTTGATGATACCCAATACCTGGTAACGCCTGGCCAGGATAAGGTGATCCGGGTAGGTAAGAAGTTTTTCAGGGTTCTTAAAGGGTAGAATTCGGCTAAACTTGAAATTTGGAACTCGGAACTTGAAACTCCAGCCAAAGGCTGGCCGGTTGACCGGTTCAGGTAGAGGGGAAATGTGAATTTAAAAAGGTTGATAAAAAAGACCACTGCTTTTCTTTGGGCTTTGGGCTTTGGACTTTGGACTGAAATCAGTGTTCGAAGAAGCAGCAAAGCACCTCGAACACTGATTTCCGGTACCGTTTGCGCAATCTTTATATTTATTGCCCTTACAGCCGTTTTGCCCGAGACCCCCCCCTCTGCAGAGGCTGTCGGTCTTATGCCTGTCAGTGACCCCGTAATGATCGATCCTGATCTGATCCTGGCTCCCGATCCCGGCAAATTGGGAAACGGCCCCCTTGCTATGCGAGCCCTTGCCCTTGCAGATAACCCCAAAGTCAAGGTTCAGCTGGAGCATCTGCTCATCGACAAGAGAGACAGTATCTTGAATGCTCTTGCTCTATCGACCCGTTATATACCGCACATCGTCCCTATTCTGGAAAAATATAACTTGCCCCCGGAGTTGGTTTATCTTTGCATAATCGAGAGCGGATACCAACAATCGGCACGAAGCCATGCCGGCGCGGTGGGTATGTGGCAGATGATACAGTCCACCTCCAGCCGTTTCGACCTCAGGACGGATACCTGGGTTGACGAACGGCTGGATTTTATGAGGAGCACAGAAGGGGCAGCGAGTTTCATTAAATACCTCTTTAAACGCTTTGACAGCTGGGATCAGGTTCTGGCTGCCTATAACGCAGGTGAAGGAAGGGTTGCGCGGGCGGCCAGGAAAGCTGTAGGAAAGGGCCTTGAACCCGATATGACGAACCTGCGTCTCCCAAGGGAGACCAGGATCTACGTCCCGGCGTTTTACGCAGCCCTGCTCATCGCCATGGAGCCTGAACGATACGGACTTTTCCCCGATTATCAGCCACCCCTTGATTATGTTGAAGTGCAGGTCCCCGGCGGCGTCCCCCTATCCACCATCGCACGGCACCTTGGATGCGACACCAAAGACCTGAATTTTCTAAACCCTTCCATTCTCAAGGGGAGGATCCCGGTATCCAGAGACGGATATCCACTGAGAGTGCCGTGCACCGTGGGGGAGGGAAAGGCAAAAGCAGTAGCCGCAAGCTTGAACGAAGTGCGCTATGTCAGTTACCGTGTTCGTAAAGGCGACACTTTGTGGGATATATCCAGAAAGTTCGGTGTCAGTATTTCAAGGATAACGCGGGCCGGACACCATCGGGGCAACTCGTCAAGGATATTTCCAGGGGAAACTCTGCTCGTCGCTTTGACAACGGGTGAAGCTAGTTAAAGGCATAACCGAACACAGAAGGAGGAAGAGGGAAGGTGGAATAAAGAATATGTCCTATATTCCTTCGTGCGTACGCAAGCAATAGGTACTTTAGTACGGTTACAATATTTGTGTAACTATCTGTTTTTATAAATATTTTATACACTTTTCCATATTCCATTTTCTACCTTCGCTTTTTATTAAAATACACCTTGACAGGGTACCCCGATGTGAGTATATTCGGCCGCTGTTGCTCATGCATAGGGCAACCAGCAACGAAGCCTTGACACCCTGACGACATTTAGATATAAATTAAGTTAGGCGAGTTTCGCTTCTGATCTTTGAAAACTAAATAGCGACAGCAGTAAGTAAGACTGGGCGGTCAATTCTTGTAACGCGTACTATTGTTTGAAAAAAAACCTTCGGGTTTTTGATAAATTATTACGGAGAGTTTGATCCTGGCTCAGAACGAACGCTGGCGGCGTGCTTAACACATGCAAGTCGAACGTGAAATCCGCTTTCGGGCGGAGAGTAAAGTGGCGCACGGGTGAGTAACGCGTGGATAATCTACCCCGAGGCCCGGGATAACCCGCCGAAAGGCGAGCTAATACCGGATAATGTCGCACTACATAAGTAGTGTGACCATAGGAGGCTCTGCTTCCGCCACGGGATGAGTCCGCGTACCATTAGCTAGTTGGTAGGGTAACGGCCTACCAAGGCTACGATGGTTAGCTGGTCTGAGAGGACGATCAGCCACACTGGAACTGAGACACGGTCCAGACTCCTACGGGAGGCAGCAGTGGGGAATATTGCGCAATGGGGGAAACCCTGACGCAGCGACGCCGCGTGAGCGATGAAGGCCTTCGGGTCGTAAAGCTCTGTCAGGTGGGAAGAAACTTCCGTTGACTAATAATTGACGGAACTGACGGTACCACCAGAGGAAGCACCGGCTAACTCCGTGCCAGCAGCCGCGGTAACACGGAGGGTGCAAGCGTTGTTCGGAATCACTGGGCGTAAAGGACGCGCAGGCGGTTCGGTAAGTCAGAAGTGAAATCCGTCGGCTCAACCGACGAACTGCTTCTGATACTGCCAGACTTGAGTACGGGAGAGGAAAGCGGAATTCCCAGTGTAGAGGTGAAATTCGTAGATATTGGGAAGAACACCGGTGGCGAAGGCGGCTTTCTGGACCGATACTGACGCTGAGGCGTGAAAGCGTGGGGAGCAAACAGGATTAGATACCCTGGTAGTCCACGCTGTAAACGGTGAGTACTAGGTGTAGGGGGTACCGACCCCCCCTGTGCCGCAGCTAACGCAATAAGTACTCCGCCTGGGAACTACGGCCGCAAGGCTAAAACTCAAAGGAATTGACGGGGACCCGCACAAGCGGTGGAGCATGTGGTTTAATTCGAAGCAACGCGAAGAACCTTACC
>JALHUC010000024.1 GCA_022865845.1 bacterium
AGTTCAGAGGCCTGTCTTTGTGCAGTTTCCCAGGAAATGACCACATCCCCCAGCAGCTGGTGAACGCCCACCGGCCCTTCACCTTCCAGCTGGGAGAAGGAGAGAACATCTGTTGGTCGATCCATGTCCCGGTAAAGACGGTTTAATGAACAGATCTCCTCATCATCAGTGATGAGGATGCTGAGCTCCGCTTCACTCCTGCCCGAGTCGTCTAATATTCTTGCCGCCAGGTCCATCAGGGTCTTCCGATAAAAGTCCATTTCCGGATTCCGGCTCAGAAATTGTATCATCCCTTTTTTTCTTGTCCTTCCTTCGATCTTCGCCAGAGCTCTGAATCTGAGGATAATCGATGCGGTGATGGAGAATACCTGTCACGGTCCGTGTAAAGCTGCGCGCGATCTGGTGCAGATCACTCAGGGTGAGGTTTGATTCGTCCAGCTGCCCGTCAATGAAGATATCATTGATTATTTTCTGAACAAGCCCTCTTATTCTCGCCGGGGTAGGTTCGGTGAGGACCTTGGAGGCTGCTTCAACAGCATCGGCCAGCATGATCAGGGCTGCTTCACGGCTCTGGGGTTTTGGACCCGGGTACCTGAAGTCCCTCTCATCCACCGTCTGGACCGATGGATCTTCCATTTCCTTGGCCTTGTTGTAAAAGAAAGTTATAAGCCTCGTACCATGGTGCTGTCTGATAATATCCACGACCCTTCTAGGTAGTCGATGGTCCTTCGCCACCTCCGCCCCGTCCTTGACGTGAGAAGCGAGGATGAGAGCACTCATACTGGGGCTCAGCTTTTCATGGCGATTATCCCTGGTTTCCTGATTTTCCACGAAATACTCGGGTTTGGTTATCTTACCGATATCGTGGTATGTGGCCGCAACTCTGGCAAGCAGAGGGTTGGCGCCGATCTCTTCGGCCGCGGCCTCAGCGAGGGACCCCACAAGGACACTGTGATGGTAGCTGCCTGGAGCCTTGAGGATCATGTCCTTCAGTGCCGGCTGGTTGAGGTTGGCCAGTTCCATAAGCTTCATATCAGATGCCACGTTAAAAGCTGATTCCAGCGCAGGGATCGCCACGGAAGCAAAGAGAGCCACAAGGATACCGCTTCCTGCCGCCGAAAGCAGCTGCGGTGTTGTGTCACTGGAAAACAGGTCTCCACCGATCAGGAGGATAACTGCAGCCATGATCATACTGGCTCCGCTCACCGCAAGTCCTGCGCGGAGGATGGAGGATCGCTGATGGCAGTGCACAACACTGAAGGCAGCCACAACACTCCCGATAAAGGAATAGAGGAAAAGGGTATGGCTCCAATCGAAATAAAACGCTGGCAGAACGGAAAGGAGGGCAGCCATCACAACAGCCACCGTCACCGGAAAGAGTGTACCGACAATCATGGTCCCGAGAGCAAAGGGGATCACCATTCTGAGAGTGATCTCAGACAGGCCGGTATAGGTCGTCGTCATGGCCGCTGAAAGGACCAGGACTCCCCGCATGGCAACGATCTGAAGGACGGTGATGACCGCCAGAATGAACAGCCCTCTAAGGTCGGTTGCCGCCGGGGGAAAAACGACCTTCAGGATCATGAAAAATGAGAAAATAGTGATAGCTACCAGGAGGAACATCCCGAGGACGAGGGATGTACGACTCACCTCTGGAGAGAGTCTTTTGAGTTCGCTGATCTTGAGGATCTGATCTCCTGTCAGTGGGTCCCCCGCCCGCACAATGACTTCCCCTTTACTCACCTGATGATAAACAGCACTGGTCTCTTCAACAGCCTTCTTTTTTCGCTGCTCGGTTTCAGAGCGGTTGTATGTCATGTTCGGCCGGATGAGATCCTGAACCAGGGCTTCGATCAGTCTCCTGAGAGAAACCTGCTGCCTTGACCATCCCTGGCTTGCCACTCTCTTTCTGACAAGATCACGGGCTGCCTGCAGCGAAAGGATCTCTGAGAAATCGTCCAGGGCCATTTCCTCGGAGAGAGCGTTAAGGGTCCTGAGAGTGACACCCTTTCCCCGCTCCCTCAAAAGGGTCTCCCGGTTCTCGACAACACCCTGGCCGAGTATGGGCTGGAAAGAATCCACTATAATGGCTTCAACCTTTTCACTAAAACCATCGGGAAGCAGCGGCTGCATTTTTTGGACATCAATATCTATTGCCAGTTGATCGATGAACCCTTTGATGGATTCCTGCCTCAGTGACGCCGACTCTTCACGGAAAAGATCCAGTTCCCGCTGGGGAGAGGCCTGTTCAGCTTTCTGGCTGGACCTAACTTCCTGTATGAGGAGTTTTTCATCTTCAAGCTGGGACGCCAGCATTTCCCTCATCTGGAGAAAGAAGGTGCGGACCTTCTGCAGGACCTCATATTCCTGATTTCTTTCGAAATCGTACACGGCCAGAACAGAGGCCTCAGCTTCCATTTTTCTGGCACTGGTGGA
Source organism: bacterium (assembly GCA_022865845.1). Classification (GTDB taxonomy): domain Bacteria; phylum BMS3Abin14; class BMS3Abin14; order BMS3Abin14; family BMS3Abin14; genus JALHUC01. The sequence continues at coordinate 2,437 of JALHUC010000024.1, forward strand.
AGAGGGATCCTCCACCAGAAAGGATTGAGTAGCCCTGATGTCCCTGAATGCGATATCGCCGGGTTGATAATCTTCTGCTGTGAAAGGCTTTGTGGGAACGAGCAGGTAGGTCAGCAGGATCACTGTAACCCAGAACAGGAGTGATTTTTGTGTGTCCCCGTTCCAACGGAGCAATTTCCCGTTGGCAGGACGTTCTCCCCTTGTGGCCTTGGATTTTTCCCCCGGTTTGACAGCGGGTTTCTTCGCCACTCAGATACCTCTATTCTCATAGGCCTTGATGATGGCCTGTACAAGAGGATGCCGAACGACATCCTTCTCGTTGAAGATAACGAAACTGATCCCCTCAATCTCGCCAAGGATATCCATTACTTCCACGAGGCCGGAGGTGCTGTGATGGGGGAGATCTATCTGTGTGATATCTCCAGTAATGACAGCCCTCGAATCAAAACCAAGCCGGGTCAGGAACATTTTCATCTGCTCTGTTGTTGTATTCTGGGCTTCATCAAGGATAACAAAAGAATCGTTCAATGTGCGACCGCGCATAAAGGCGAGAGGAGCTATCTCGATCACCCCTTTTTCCACCAGTTTCATGGCCTTCTCGGTGGTAAACATTTCGAAAAGAGCGTCATAAAGGGGTCTGAGGTAGGGGTTTACCTTTTCATACATATCCCCTGGCAGGAACCCCAGCTTCTCACCCGCTTCCACAGCGGGACGCGTGAGTATGATCCTGCTGACCTCTTTGGAAACAAGTGCCCTGATTGCTGCCGCCATGGCAAGGTAGGTCTTGCCGGTACCTGCGGGCCCTACCCCGAACACAATATCGTCAATCCCGATACGCTCCAGGTACAGTTTCTGATTCAGGCTCTTGGGCACGACTGTCTTTCGGGGAGTGAGCACCACTGTTTCACCGGCGAGTTCCGAGTAGTTAGTCGTTGTCCCGTTGATTAACTGCCGGAATATGTTCTCGATCTCACCATTTGTTATGGACCTTCCCTTCCCAAGGTTGGCAATGATGTCCACGACCAGGCGCCAGACATCCTCAACCTTCTGGGCCGGTCCATGGAAGAAAACCTTTTCCCCTCGAACGCCGACTGTTACACCGGTCAACTGTTCGATCATTTTCAGGTTCCTATCCATGTCACCGGAAAGGACCCTGAGATGTCCTTCATCCTGTATCTTGAGAGTCTTTTTCACGACTAATCCCCTGGAGTAGAGATCGTAAGGCCCTTATCACTCCACACGATCCGATAGGGGTCTTCAAAGGGGTAGGAGGTGTCCGACTCAAGGATGAAGCCGGTCTGGACCAGATCATCAAGGGAGAGAGGATAGGACCCCTTCTCCAGCCGGTATGTTTCAAGAGCGAGCATCAGGCGCTGTATCTGAGAATTCACAATAGTCTGTCTGACAGTGATCGCTTTTTCTGACGTCATCTGGGCAAGGAGGTTGAGTTTGCCGCCGGAGCGCGCAATGGTACTGAAAAGAATGAATATCAGTATGCCCGCGAACAGGAGACCGGACAGCAGGGTAACCACCCCCTTGCGCCTCCTGGTTTCCTGGGCAGTTTCCTCTGTTTTGGGGGTAGAAACAGGGACTCTGATCGGTTTTATCAAGCCGAACCCGGTCAGATCCACCAGGGTTTTGGACGCTTCGAAATCTCCAGTAAGAGACCTGTAGGAGATATCCGAAACAGTGAACTGCCCGTTAACCAGATCAAAAACCCGCTCCTGGACAGCTGACAATACCGTCCTGTCGCTGTCAAAAGCTTTTTGTGGGGCTTCATCCCCCAACATGTCAAAATTGATATTATCCTCAACCGCTGTTTTCCCAGCGAGTTCAGAATTTCTGAAAATCTTCTCTTCCGCTCCCGGGACCTTGTCAAACACGATCTCCATGGAAGGTATTTTGGCTTGTACTCCAGGCCATTCGTCAATGATCCTGGCTGCTTCCATGAGGATGTACTCAGCCGGAAGGGGAGAGATAAAATGTCTGTCAAAGGACACCTTTGTTGTGTCGAATTTATAGGTCCCGCTGCCCCATTGAAAGATCTTGTATAGGGTTTCCTTGATCTGGAAAGCAAGAGCTGCCCTGAACAGTTCCTCGGTAAGAAAGTTCTTCTCAGTGAGGACCACACCAAGTTTCTTTGCGGTCCTCTTTTGCTCCTGCAGACACTCTTCGAGCCTTACCATGTCCACAAGACCTGATTTTACAAGGATGTCCCCGACACGCTCTTTCTCGTGGGTTTTGGCAGAACCGCTTTCTGCACCAACAACCTTCCCCTCATCGAAAGTGACCGCTACACTCTTCCCCTTGTCCTCGAGGTAAAGGATCCCTGTCTTTCTCTGGTGAGAGATGAGTTGGAATATATCGGAAAGACCGAAGTCCCTGAGTGTGCCCTTTAGCGCCATGGGATCAATTCTCCTCCAGCCTGTCGCTCACGTTTTTCAGTGCAAGCAGGTAAAAAGCACCCAGGAGTATCCCGAAAAGAACCTTTGAAAACAGCCCTGCCTGGATATCCAGCAAGGTAGTGTTCCTGAAAACCCCGTACCACAGGATCCACTTGGTCCAGAACATCACAGACAGTGTAATAAGCACCAGAGACTGCCAACCCACACCCAGATAGATGTGCCCCATGCCCGGGAGTAGAACAGTGGCGACCCTTGAAACAAGTGCCCTTGTCTTGGTGAACCTCAGGATATGCATCATTTTCTTGACACGGCTGGCTGGATCAACGCCGCTTCTGACGATGAAGATCTGTCTGCACTGGGCACACAGGGCATCGGAACTTGACTGGCTGCACTTGTGGCAATGCATTCTGTTGCATCGCCGGCACCTTCTCGACAGGTTCATTCTCACACTGAGGGGCAACCCAAGGAACAGGATCGCTGCCGACGCTGGGAAAAGTATCCAGGAAAAGGTAAAGGGGATCATGGGAACGATCCCTGACCACAGGGCTTCCCGCCATTGCCTGCCCTGTTGATCAAGGGAAAGGGCATCCAGCAAGTAGCGACTTACCTCGCCATAAATATCCACAGTAACACGTTGACCGTCTTCCTGTTGGAAGGCCATCAGGGAACTTGCCAATTCAGGCGCTCTTTCCTGGGCAAGGCGGAATTCTTTCTCTCCCTCTTCCAGTTGAAGGTTCTCCCTGAGCGCCTGGCTGAGGTTGTAATGGATACGCGGATCGTCTTCATATCTCAGGGCCTGTCTATAATAGTCAATGGCAGCGTCAACGCGCCCGGTCTGTACCAGTATGTTGCCCAGATTGTTGATGATCGAGGGTGAGTCCGGGGATAGCTCCATGGCTTTAAGCAGATACGATTCCGCCTCGCGTATGCGACTGGATCTCTTGAGAACAACTCCAAGCACAGAAAGAACCTGACTGTTTCCCGGCTCCTTTATACGCAGCTGGTGCAGGTCCTCCAGAGTTTTTGCCCCTTCACCACCTCTTTCCGCCATGTATATCTGGGAGGGGCGGGAATCAGAGTAATAGGCTTCGCTTAGGGCCAGGACATGGATGAGAAGCGGCAAAGCAGACAAGAAGAGGAGTGCAAGACCAACTGCGATCCTCTCCTGATTCGCAAGGTGCAACATCATGATCAAAGCGACAAGCAGGACCCAGACGACAACCGGCAAACCGAGAATAACCGCGGCAGCCAGTATGATAGGGATAGCAGTAAGCCACAGCCATTGAGGGACCTTTACAATATGGGAGAGATCGTGGGCTATTCGGGGTATTACCCTGGGAGTAAAAAGCAAAATCGTCAGAAGAGATGATATCGTCATAGCTACCAGAAGCCAGAGAACCACGCCCATACCCCAGGGGAAGAAAGACCGAAAATCTTTGAAAAAAATCCCCCACCCTTCCAGTAGGGCATCCAGGGAAGACAGAGCCCTTAGCTGATTCTGCCTCCAGATAGTGCTGGCTCTTTGAAAATGTGGCCCAGGGTCATCCGGGGCCAGTTCCTTTGCATAGGCGATGATCTTTAAAGCGTCCTCGTAACGACCCTGCTTTCTTGCCGACGAAGCCTCCACCAGGAGGGCAGCGGCCGGGTTGAAGAGGTTCGGGATTCCTTTCCTCTTCTTGTGTGCAAGGACCTTTCCCAGACTCTTTTCTGCCTCACTGAAATGGCCGCGCAGAACATTCTGGCGATAGGCGTACCAGTCATCTTCCCAGGGTGCTCGCCATATCTTGGTAGAGGTGCCACCCTGGCTGAGCTGGGCCGCTGTATCCGACTCAGGCGCCTTGATATCCAGCACCTCTGAAAGGGGGAAATCAACGGTAATTTCACTAACCTCTATGGCCAGTGCGGGGTTTGACAGGAAGACCACGCCTATAAGCAGGGGAAGGACGAGGATCTTGAATTTGGTCATCAGGTTCCGAACCCTAGTCTTTCTTTTTAACGGCATCGAGATATTTCCATTTCAGCTCGGCCGAAACGTTCTCCAGCAGCTTACTCTCCTCCTCCGAGAGGTTCCCCTCTGTTTTCACCCGGAGGACATCGATAATATCGATGGTCTGCTGAGCGGATACAAGGTTAGGGTCCATGACCCCCGTTATAGGGTCCGCCATTTCACCTAACTGAATAAGCGCAGAGCTGAAAAGGGAAAAGATAAATGTTGGGAAATCAACTTTTAGAGTATCCCCCGGGAGAGTTTCTCCGGGACGATCGGCTTTGGCAGGCTGCCCTTCTTCCCCCTCATCGGCAATGGGACCATCCCCGGATTCCGGAGGGTTACTCTCCTCACCTTCAGTATCGGATGAAGTGCGGCGGTCCTCTACTTTGAAATCCTTTTCCTTCTTCTCATCGTCTGTCATGAATTACTCCTTTAACCTCCGGCAAACGATCCAGCCAGAGCGGAAACAGACTCTCTATATCCGGGAGGGTTCCCGTTCCCCTGAAGACAGGCATAGAATCCTGCTCCTTATCCGGTTGAATATACCAATTTCGTCCGGTAAGTGGCAAGGCAGGAAAAATAGTTCTGAGTGCGCAGGGCCCAGGGCGTTTGATCGTTAAAATGCATGGTTTAATGCAATTAATCAGTCCATCGAGCAAATCAAATGTGGTGTTTGCACGAATTTCACTTCGCCCTTCGCCCTCAGCACTCCGCCCTTTATTTTACCCCTTCTATCTCCTCCAGGATCCTGATGATGGCGTTCATGCCAGGGTCCTCGTTGATGTCGTGAACGTCGATGTACCGGATAATCCCCTTTTTGTCGATGACGAATATAGCCCTTTCCGCAACACCTTCAGACCTGAGCACATCGTATTTGAGCGAGGTATGACCATGGGGCCAGAAATCACTCAGGACAGGAAAGGAAACGTTGGTCCCCTTGGCCCAGGCTTTGAGACTGGGGAGGTTGTCTGTAAGCACACCCAGAACCTGGGTATCAAGCTGAACGAAGAGGTCCTTGAGCTCTTCGTAGGCAGCAAGCTGACCCGTTCAGACAGGTGTGAACGCTGCCGGCAGAAAACTGAGCAGTACATTCTTTTTTCCCCTGTAATCGCTGAGGGTTACCCTGCTATCCTCAACGCTTGTAAGGGTAAAATCAGGCGCCTGTTCACCAACTTTCGGTTCGTTGGTAGGCTTCCCATCCGGGACGTTTACGTACAGAGGAACTTTCCCCTCCCCGAACACCTTGCTCTCGGCATAAGCACCGGATGGTGCCAAAGCCTTAGAAAGGATCTCTAGTATTGATGAGCGACCCTTGCGCTGACTGCTTTGGCCGAGGGCTTCCTCGATGATCTTCCGGTAATTCTCGTAGGGCTGTGCACCTTTTATGATGCGACCATTAATAATAGTGGTAGGAGTACTCCAGACATCGAGCTCATGGATCTTGTCGAGGTTCTTCTGAAGTTCCGGTAAATGTGTCTGGTTATCCATGCTCTTTTTAAATTTGGCCATGTCTAGACCCAGTTCACGTGCCAGTTCATCCAAAGCAGGTCTGTTTAGTTCAGGAGCCTTTTCAAAAAGCAGGTCGTGCATTTCCCAGAACTTCCCCTGGTCCCAGGCCGCCCAGGCGGCAAGGGCAGCGTTACTTGAATCGTGAGAGTATTTTCTCATATAGGGAACCAGCACAAAGCGGACTTTTCCCTCAAACTCCTTTTGCAGTTTTTTGAAGGTCGGACCGACCTCCTTGCAGAAAGGTCACATGAAATCCGCGATCTCGATAATAGTCACCGGTGCATTCTCGGGCCCCTTGCTGGGAGCGCGCACAGGTTCGAAACTCACAGTTTCCGCCGATATGGCCGCGGGAACTGAAAACAGGGACGCCACAGCTAACAGCAGCGTCAGAATAATAAACCTTTTCATGTCGGCAACCCCTTTCCGTCTGGTTATACAGTTGAAAGGACTTTCATACAGTCTGTATTATTATACATCAGTGCTAATTTTGATATCAAAAGGTAAAAGCCGGTGAACCGTGAATCGTGAAGAGTGTAAAGATATAGTCTGCGGATTTGACCTTCTTCCGTTCACTGTTCACTGTTCACTGTTCACTGTCTTTCTCAAATTTGGAATTCCCTCCCCTCTCTGGCATACTAATGTCTATAATTCCACCTGGAGGTTATAAAACAGTGACTGTCACAAAAAGGCCTATTGATGAACTTCTCGAGATTATGGCGATACTCAGAGGGCCTGAAGGCTGTCCGTGGGACAAAGGGCAGACCCATGAA
>JALHUC010000205.1 GCA_022865845.1 bacterium
CCTGCTTGTTGAAAAAACGGACGCTATCGTTAACGCTGCCAACTCCCATCTCGCCCACGGCGCGGGAGTGGCTCTTGCAATAGCGAAGGCAGCTGGTTTCGCTTTGGTGGAGGAGGGTAACAGGATCGTTCGCCAGCAGGGAGAGGTGCCGGTGGGCGGTGCGGTCGTCACCACAGCCGGCCATCTTCCCTTCAAGGGTGTCATTCACACAGTGGGTCCCCGGATGGGTGAAGGTGATGAACACGCCAAGCTGGCAGGAGCCCTGTACTCTTCCTTTATAAAAGCCCACGAGATGAAGTGGGGGTCGGTTTCCTTTCCGGGCGTCAGTTCCGGCATCTTCTCCGTTCCCTACGATATTTGCGCAGACGCCTATCTTGAGGCTGTCCATAAATTCTGGGATACCTATCAGGGCTCCACGGTGCGACTCATCCGTCTTGTCCTGTTTAAAGGTCCTCTGCTCGAAGCGATCCTTGGAGTATCGGAGGGCTGGGATGCCACGGTCTGAATCAACCGACAGTTGTCACGATTTGAATAATTTAATCTGGAAAGGGAGGTAATAAGCATATGCAGCGTATAAAATGGACCGTTCTGCTTGCCCTCGGTCTTCTTAGCACTTCCATGGTCATCTACAGTCTGCATTACCTGGTCTTTGGTGATCTGAACTTCATTACGAGGGGATGGCTCGCAAGCCTGGCTTTTGTGCCCATTCAGGGTCTCGTAGTGACCCTTATCATCGCTGAGCTCATGGTCATCATGAGCAGGGGGGCCAGGATGCAGAAGATGAACATGGTGATCGGTGTCTTCTTCAGCGAGCTTGGTACAGACCTTCTGCGTTCCCTTTACATCAGCGATCCCCAGGCCATGACCTTAAGGGAAACCTTCGAGTCGGCTGGAGACCTTAACGTCAGGGAAGTGGTGTCTCTGTTTAAAAAGATCGACGATTATCCATTCCGAATCAATGTGGATAGGCCGGCCCTCGATGATCTAAGACAGATGCTTACCGCCCGGCGGGATTTCATGGTTCGACTGCTGGAGAATCCAAGCCTTCTGGAAAATGAGAATTTTACGAATCTGCTGTGGGCGATTTTCCATCTTACGGAAGAACTCGATGCGAGGGCGGACCTTTCCACGGTTCCCGAATCGGATTTTGAACACCTGAAGGGTGATATTTCAAGATCCTATGGGCACCTTTTCAGGGAATGGCTGGTGTACATGAGGCACCTTCATGACAATTATCCATTTCTGTACTCCTTCGCCATGCGGACCAGCCCCATCGAACCTGAAAAGCAGGTGGAAGTGGTTTGAAAGACGAGGAATAGGGAATAGGGAAGGAGGGAGGGGGAAGAGTGAAAAGCGAACGGCAATCAGCTATCAGCTTTGCGCTGGTTCCCATCCTGTGAAACCGTACCAGATTCCCTCTGGACTCTGGACCCTGAACTCTTGACTCTTTTTCCGCAAACTGCGGGAAAAGCTACCCTCACGTAAAGCCGCCGCTGTGGGAATGACCGCATCCTCCTCCACCGGAGGCCTTGGACCCTGTCCCTGAAGAGGAAAACATGGACATAAGCTTTTCCGGTTTCGGTTCTCCACACTCGGGACATTTGAGCCCTGATCCATCTTCAGTGCTGCTTGTCAGAGTCTCGAACTGATGGCTGCACTTTTTGCACTTGAACTCGTATATGGGCATAGCTGTTACCTCTTTTTCAAATTATTCAATAATATTCTCATCAAACTTCAAACCCCAAACTTCAAACCTCAAACTTTAACTTTATTCTTCCAGATATTTATAAGCATAAAAGGACGCAGTCGCTCCATCGCCCACAGCGCTTGTTACCTGCCTGATGGAGCCTGACCTCATGTCCCCCGCCGCATATAGGCCCGGCACCGAACTTCGCATGGTTTGGTCGGTGACAACGTAACCGCCGGAGTCCAGTTGGGCCAATTCCGAGACGAGATCGGTGTTCGGGGTGATTCCCACATAGATGAACACGCCTTCCGCTTCAATACTCCGCGTCTCGCCTGTTTTGACATCCTTTAACAGGAGTTCCTTCACCTCGTCCTCTCCCCGGACCTCGGTCAGGACGGTGTTCCACTCCATGGTGATCTTTTCGTTTTCAAGGGCCCGTTTAGATGTCAGAGGCACGGCCCGGAGCTGGTCCCGGCGGTGGACGATATGCACACGGCGGGCAAAACGCGTAAGGAATAGGGCCTCCTCCACAGCCGAGTCGCCGCCACCGATAACTGCTACAGTCCGGTCACGGTACAAGGCGCCGTCGCAGGTAGCACAGTAGGAGACACCCCTGCCCGTCAACCGTTCTTCGCCAGGTACGCCCATCTTGTTGGGAGTGGCTCCCGTGGCAAGGACCACTGATCTTGTCCGGATCTCCTCCGATCCTGAATCCAGAATGAACAGCTCTCCCTCTTTTCTGATTTTGTCCACTGAACGGTATTCTATGGGCAGTTCGAAGGTCTCGGCCTGTTTGTGCATGAGGTCAGCCAGTTCGAAACCCCCTATCCCGTCCGGAAAGCCCGGGTAATTCTCCAGGTGAGCGGTGGTCAGCATTTGTCCACCGTAAGCTCCCTTTTCAAAGAGGATCACATTCATTAGAGCGCGTGATGCGTATATTCCGGCCGTCAGGCCCGCGGGTCCGCCCCCGATGATAACCATGTCGTAAATGCTGTCAGTCAAGTAAAACCCCTCCGGTGATCGGTGATCGGTGATCGGTTTAGACTTTCGCTTATTCGCCTGGAGCCTTTCCTTTGGACCTTGGACATTGGACTTTGGACTTTCCTGTTAACCTCTCACGGAGGTTAACAGGACCCTCACGTCCCTCCCCCGGCTCTCAGTATCCAGATAAGGACAGCTATGAAGATCAGAATCCCCAGACCGTTCACGATCCCACCACCTTCCGGTGTTCCTTCAGCATGCAGCGGTCAGAAACAACTTCCAGACCGGCTTCCCGGCACAGTGTCTCTGCCTCCTCGTTGGTGATGCCCTCCTGCAGCCAGAAAACTTTTGCCCCGATATTGATAGCCTCCTGCGCCACAGGCAGCACTGTCTCCGACTTACGAAAAACATCAACAATTTCAACAGGGAAGGGGATTTCCCTAAGGGAATGATAGACCTTTTCCCCCAGTATCTCGTCCCCGTCAGGTCTCACCGGAACGATCCTGTAGCCTGCTGACTGCATGTAGGAGGCTACCCTGTTGCTTGCCCTCCCGGGATCAGCCGAAAGGCCCACCACCGCGATGGTTTTATAACTCTTCAAAATGGTTTCAATAGTCATGATAATAACCTCTATCCCCTTAAAATATTCTTCCAGTTTAAGGTATACTCCAATTTGCGAAGATTCAAGTAGGGGGTCTGTTTTTAACAATCCCTAATATACTAATAGCATTCATGGGGAAGATGTCAAGTGTGGAGGAGATCATGAAGGCCAGGATCACAATACTTTCAGAAAATTCGGTTATCAAGCCCGGCGGGCTCATCGGAGAGCATGGGTTCTCAGCTCTTGTGGAAAGGGGAGACGAAAAGGTTCTCTTCGACACAGGGCAGGGTTACGCTCTTGTGCACAATGCGCGGATCCTTGAGGTTGACCTCTCCGCCATCAGAAAAGTAGTTCTCAGCCATGGGCACAACGACCACACAGGGGGATTGGCAGAACTGCTGCGTGTGGGGCCGGAAAGGGATATCTATGCCCACCCTGGGATATTCGACCCTCGCTTCCGCGAGATGACCGATGGTCCCCCCAAGCCCATAGGCATGCCGTTTACACGCTCTCACCTCGAGGGATTGGGAGCGCGATTCAAGTTAAGTGATGAACCTCAGAAGATTGGAGACGGAATAACTACTTCCGGAGTTGTTCCCCGCAAAACTGATTTCGAGACGGGGGACACAACTCTCCTGCTGGGCTGCGAGGATGGTACCTCCTGCCCGGATCCCCTGTCCGACGACCTGTCCCTTATAGTTGAGGGGGAAGGGGGGTTGGTGGTTGTGCTGGGGTGTGCTCACTCAGGTCTTGTGAACATTCTGAATCACGTTCGGGACCTAAAGCCTGATATACCGGTCAAAGCTGTTGTTGGAGGCACTCATCTGGGTTTTTCCGGTGAGGAGCAGATGACCAGGACCATCGCAGTAATAGCTGAAATGGGAGTAGAGAAGGTCGGTGCGAGCCACTGCACCGGACTTGCGGGCTCAGCCAGGCTCAGGGAGGCGCTTGGGGATAGTTTTTTCTTTGCCGGTGTGGGGGCGGTGCTGGAGGTGTGAAAAGATAGTGCGAAGGGCGCAGGGCGGAGTGTGAAAAAGATATCGGAGTGGGAGAGTGGCACGGAACAAACCTGGATAGGGAGCGTGGGCGCTTGGGAGCTTGGGAGAAAAGTCTGAGCCAGCAAACCATCAGACGCGGGGACCTGGCAAGTCAGCACAAACCGTTTGAAGAAGGTTTATGCTCAGGCTGTCACGATCCCCACGCAAGCGCGAACCCCAAATTCTTCCTTCGTGGCTCGGGAAATGATCTGTGCTTTATCTGCCATGATGAGTTTGAAATGGAGGAACACCGCCATCCTGTCGGCACCGTACCCATGAACACCTTCCCGAGGATAAAATTAACGGAAGAGGGCGAAACTACCTGTTCCTCATGCCACAGCCCCCACGCCACTGACAGCGAATATCTGTTACCTGAAAAGGGTTGCGGCCTGCCATTCTTACTGACAATCTCTGACAGTAAATTTGCTATAATCCGTGGGCAGGCTGCCAAAAGCAGCACAATAGCTATTGTCAAATTACATGGAAAGTCAAATTTATGAGACCCAGTGAAAACCTGACAGCTGCCCGATTCATACCAGCTGTTCTCCTGTTATCAACCATACTTCTCCTGACAGTGATCCTCGCCTCATTGGGCCGCCAGACTCTCGAGAGGGAAAAGCAGCTGCTTCTCGATCTTAAAGTGGGTCAGGCGAGAACCATGTTAAGGTCCATTGCGTCCGCCAGCCGCATCAGCGCCATGATGGGGGAAAGAGGGCAGCAATTAAAACGGTTTATCAGCGACACGGCCCAGACCGAAGAGGTTATTTTTATCGCTGTATATGGCAGTCGGGGCAATCTGCTTGCTGCAAGCCCTGGCTTTAAAAGTGAGGAGCCCAGGTTGTCTGTGCAGGAGATGCGCCAGAGGCTTGGAGATCTGGATCATACCTCCGGCGTGGAACATTTCGGGGATCTGGGATCAGTTTTCCTTTTTGTTGGAAAGTATCACTCCATGGACAGTGCCTGGGTCCATTTGCGTATGCTGGAGTTACCATCCATTCCCGGAGTAAATGAGGAGTCAGAGACACCTGCTGAAGACGCGTCGAACTTTGTACTCATAGCCATGGGGACGGGAGATCTGGATGATGCTGTTGCAGAGGGAATGAGGCAGGCCCTTCTCAATGGTTTCCTCATTCTGCTCCTGGGTACCATCGGATTTTATTTCCTGATCCTTGTACAGGGTTATTATTCTACCAGAAGTGCTTTGGCTGATTTCAGACAGTATACTCTGGATGTTATTGAGGGAATGGCCGAAGGGTTCATTAATGTGGACCCCGCAGGTATCCTCAGATCGATCAACCCTGAAGCAGAATCTATACTCGGTGTAAGGGCCAAAGATTACCTCGGGAAGCACTTGCGAGAGCTGTTTTCCACAGAGGAGTGGGATCAGATGACTAAACTCCTTGGAAACAACACCTCTTTCTATGATATCGAAGTACCTCCCGGCAGTTCAGACAGAAACCACTTGGGAGCATCTATGATCCCTGTCAGAGTTCAGGAGGGAGCTAACGGAATGGTCCTTTTCCTCAGGGATATGGGTGAGGTAAAGGGCCTTCAGGCAGAGGTGAGAAGATCTGAGAGGTTGGCGGCCCTGGGCAGACTCGTTGCCGGGATGGCCCATGAGATCCGCAACCCTTTGAACTCTATCAGTGGGTACAGTCAGCATCTGAAAGGCAAATTTGACTCAGATACCTCTGAAGGTAAGGCCCTCGATGTCATCGTTAAAGAGGTGGAGCGGCTCAACAGGGTGATCACCGAACTTCTGGATTTCAGCCGTCCCCGGGAACCGGAATTGAAACCGCTGGACTTGTGCGAGATCGTGCGCTCGACTCACGCTCTTATCGCTAGGGAAACTTCCAGTCAGGGAGTAACTGTAGTTGAGGAGCTTCCGAAAACCCAGGTCATGGTCATGGGCCATGCCGATACTCTGAAGCAGCTTCTTCTGAACCTGTTGCTCAATGCCCTGCAGGTGATGCCTGAAGGAGGTGTTCTGACTATACAGACCGGTGTGTATGGAACGCGCCCCTTCCTTAAAGTATCTGATACCGGGCCGGGCATTCCGGAGGAGAAGCAGGAAAGAATCTTTGAACCGTTTTATACAACCCGGGAGTCGGGAACAGGCCTCGGTCTTGCCATTGTCCACAGGATCGTGCTGGACCATGGGGCGGAAATACGGGTAGAATCATCACCAGGCGCCGGGGCGGCGTTTGTTGTGCGATTCCC
>JALHUC010000206.1 GCA_022865845.1 bacterium
TATTGAGCGGATCCCCTCACTTACCGGGCGGGCACGCAAGGTCATGGACAGCCTCGGATACAACAACATCCTTGTGAAGCTTTCCGATGGCACCCTGGGCTGGGACGAGTACGCTCCCTACGACCGGATCCTGGTAACCGCTGGAGCTCCCTCAGTTCCGGAACCGCTTATCGATCAGCTTGCGCCTGGCGGTATTCTGGTCATACCGGTGGGTTCGAACTCCCTGCAGGAACTTGTGCGCGTTACCAAGAGGGAGGATGGATCCATCAAGGAGGATCGCCTGGGCAGCTGTGTTTTTGTGCGCCTCGTGGGCAAGCACGGCTGGGAGATTAACTGATGGTAGAGGGTATGATTGAGTGGATGACAGGATGGGCGCAGAGCCCTTCCGGGGAGACAGCGCTTTTTTTACTGGCCTTTGCGGAATCCTCCTTCTTCCCCATTCCTCCGGATGTTCTGCTCATCGCCATGGCGATGCTCAGGCCCGAAATGGCTTTCAAACTTGCCCTTATCTGCGCGGTGGGGTCCGTTCTCGGAGGTATGTTCGGGTACGGAATCGGCTTGGTGGGCGGCAGGCCCCTGCTTCACAAACTATTTGCGGAGTCAAAAATTCAGGCTGTGAAAAAGGCCTTCGAGAAATACGAGATCTGGGCTATTGCCGTTGCCGGGTTCACACCGGTGCCCTACAAGGTCTTCACCCTTTCTGCAGGCACCTTCGAGATACCGTTCAGGCCCTTCGTTCTGGTATCGGCGCTGAGCCGCAGCGCCCGCTTCTTTCTGGTGGCCGGCGGTATATATTTCTGGGGAGAGTCGGTGAGGCATCTTATCGAAGATTACTTCAACTGGCTGAGTATCGCTTTTATGATCCTTCTCATAGGGGGGTTTGTTTTGGTGAAGTACGTCGTTCACCGGAGTCATCGGGAACATGAGGGGTAGTTTGATCTCAGATCTCAGATCTCAGATCTCAAAGCCACCAAAATGCACTCGTGCACTGGTGCACTGGTGCACTGGAGGCCGCGGATTTTTTCTTGCGCTCACTTTGATCGCGGCCTCCTCCAGTTGCGCGTCCAGGCAGGTGTATTACCCCCCGAAACCGAGGATCCCGGTGAAACAGCCGGGCCAGGACCAGGGTTTTACCGGCATTTATCACACGGTCGAAGCGGGTCAAACCCTCTGGCGGATCTCCAGAACTTATGGAGTTGACCTTGAGACGCTTCAATGGGTTAATGATGTGGAGGATGTGACCGACCTTCGGGTTGGCAGGGTTCTGTTTGTCCCAGGCGTGGACCGGGCTCTGACAGTGCAGCCGGCAATGCCTGAGGATGATGCGCCTTCGTTAAGGATGGTGGACCTCATCTGGCCCCTCAGAGGCCGAAAAACATCGGGTTACGGTCCCAGAGGCGGCAGCCCTCATCAGGGGCTTGATCTTGCCGCGCCAACGGGAACGCAGGTGCTTGCTGCGGCCGACGGAAAGGTTGCATACAGTGGTAACGGTATGAGAGGGTATGGGAGGGTGGTTGTGATCAAACATCCCAATGATCTCTCCACGGTATACGCGCACAATTCAACGTTGTTGGTAAGGATGGGGGACAGCGTTGGGCAGGGTCAGACCGTAGCAA
>JALHUC010000025.1 GCA_022865845.1 bacterium
AAAAGGAGGTGGTCATGGAGGAGGTTGAGCGCTGGAACCCCCTTTGCTCTTTCCCCACAGTGGTCGTGGACCAGAAAGAGTGTTTTGTGGGCTATAAACCGGACAGGCTCCTGGAGCTTGTCGGTAAATGATGGCCACCCCGAAACCAGAAGAGATAGACGAGCTATATGCGCGCCTAGGCTCAGAAGCCAGGGCCGGAGGCTATCACCTCAACCCTGATGAGGAGTTCACCCGGGATCTTACAGAGGCGCTGCTGACCAACACAAAACGCTACGGATACCAATCCTGCCCCTGCCGCCTGGCCGACGGCGTGCGCGATAAAGACCTGGACATCATCTGCCCCTGCGACTACCGGGATCCGGACCTTGCCGAGTTCGGTGCGTGTTACTGCGCGCTGTATGTTTCTGGGGAGATAGCCCGGGGGGAGAGGGAGGCGGAGCAGATACCGGAACGACGCAAGAAACCTTCTGAGAAGGAGGTTTCTTCGGAGGGGGGGAGTGGGCGAGAGGGAGAGAGGGAGAAAAATCCCGAGGGAGCGACTGGGCGACTGAGCGACGGAGAGAAAGAGCTGGACTACCCCGTGTGGCGGTGCCCGGTGTGCGGGTATTTGTGCGCCAGGGAGCACCCGCCGGAGAAATGCCCGATATGTAAGGCCGACAAAGATCGATTCAAGCGATTTATGTGAGGTTAGGACGCAGAGAAATTCCCGACTTGGAGACTGAGCGACTTGGCGAGAAAACAAAATCTAAAGAAAAAAACACGGCTACAATAAAAACGATGTCTTTCACCACTGAGTCACCGAGGAAATGGAGAAGGGCTGGAATCTGGGGATAATCGTTTGTCATTCCGGGCCGACAGAAACGAGGACCCTGAATCCAGCCGCTTTTATCATCGCGAACCGATACCCATGCGAAGCGATCCCGGTTTTTACAAAAGCGATAAGTGCTGCCTCTCGCAGAGGCGCAGGGTTCGCAGGGAAGGCCTTATCCACTAAAGTCCGGATTTGTTAAAAACCTGGGACCCCAAGGTTGCCATTGAAAACATAGTATGTCGGTACCCTGGGAATAAAGCTTATGGAAGTCCCTGAGAAGTTCATGTGTAAAACTTACTGATACAATCAACTTCGCCACAATTCATCCCCTGACCCCCAGAAGTTCAATTAGAGGGAAATGAGAGTTTTCTGCTTTAGTCAGAAAAGTCTAGGCCGAGCCTTTTTCCGGCTTTTCCTTTGCAAAGATCCGTTCCTTTCTTTCAGAGCACGGCTGGGATTTCATGACGTGCCTGTCAAACCGTTCGCACCATATGGCGGTAAAGGTCATGCACGATCGGGCACCATCCATCTCCTCTTTGGGAGCCGACGCATAGACACATTTCAGATCGCAGAATTGCATAAATTGACCTATTTTACCTTCCCAGGATGGAGGACACGTGATCATCGAGGTGTTGAAATAACTTCTCCCGGGTTCCGGGTTTAAGTTCATTAAACTGAACACCCATTCCCGGCGGGTGTTTGCCTCGGGCTTTTTCTACAACGTAAACCACCTTACCGGTAACTTCCAGGGGTGTCTCCACCTCCTGCAGGGAAAGGAGCAGATGGACATCCGTGCCCATGGGAAGGGGATCCTTTTTCATAATGAACATCCCCCCCTCGCTGAGGTTCAGCACCTGGCAGGGCACAAGTTCCTCCCCCTTGCGGATCATGGCTTTCATGGCAAGTGGAGCCCTGATCTGGCGCCGCTTGTTTTTATATGGCAGATATTTCTGGATAACCGCGATGAGGTCTCTCATGGAAATGGGCCTTGTCCGAACTCCGGCGACATTGATCCCTTCACATCCCTGCAGGTCAAAGGATCCAGGGTCTGAGGATAACACCACCACCGGAACACCGGAACAGTCCGAATCGGTTCCCGCTCTGCGGCAGAAATCGGACCAGGTCATGTCTGGGAGATTTTCCTGGGCGATGACAAGATCTACCTCCTCATGAACCAGCGCCTCAAGAGCTTCCCGGGCTGAACTCACGCCTTTGGTCCCATACCCGTAGCGGCTCACAACCAGTTCCACATACTGAATAAAGATATTTGCTGAATCTATAACAAGGATACGTCTCACGATCCCTCCTTCGTGAAGTCGCTCCCCACCTCTTCCAGGATCTGTTCTGTGGCATGGTTGCGGTTCAGAGTATAGAAATGAAGACCAGCGGCGCCCGAATCCAGGAGTTGGCGGCATTGGCGAACAGCGTAATCCACACCCACTTTCATCATATCATCGGTGTCTCTTCCATCCATATCACGGACTATGGGGTCGGGGACGGTGGCCCCACACATCTGGGTGAACTTCTGAACCTGCCCAAGGTTTACGATGGGCATGATCCCCGGGATGATGGGGACGCTTACACCTGCAGCAAGAGCCCGATCCATGAAATCAAAGAAGTAGCGATTATCGAAAAAAATTTGTGTAATAACAAAACCGGCCCCGGCATCCACCTTCTTTTTAAGGTACTCGACATCCTTCACCAGGGAGGGAGCCTCCAGATGTCCTTCCGGATAACCGGCAACTCCAATGGAAAACCCGTCCATGTCCCGCAGGCATTCAACGAGTTCATAGGCAAAGTGGAAATCGTCCTTTATTGCCCCGGCGGGAAGATCCTGGGGCGGATCACCGCGCAAAGCCAGTATGTTTCTGATCCCGTGTTCCTTGAGAGTGGATGCTATCCCCTGAATGTCGGCCCTGGATGATGCTATACAGGTCAGGTGCATCATCACATCCAGGCCGTACTTTTCCTTGATGTCCAGAGTCCACCGAAGGGTGTTGTCCTTTGTGCTGCCCCCCGCCCCGTAGGTAACAGAGATGAAATCGGGGGAGAACCTGCTCAGCACCTCCACAGTTTCGTGAAGGATGTATTCGCTCTCGGGCTTTTTGGGTGGGAAAAATTCGAAGGACAGCACTGGTCGATTCTGTCCGAGGATCTCGTCTATTTTCAATGGTGGTCTCCGGTTTCGTTTCCCTGGCATGGCGGCATCTGGTTGGGTGAAACTTTGGTAACCTCATAATAGGTTTCTTCGAGGCCCTTCTGCGAGTCCATCAACGTTGCAAGAACCGTGAATTCTAGGGAAAGTCGGGTGATTTGGCAAGATGCGCCGCACCTGATTGCTCAAAATCAAATCTCACATCTCAGATCTCAAAATTAAACACCTGCCCCACCGAAAGGTACGCAGGGTGCAGAGCTGGCTATCTGTTATCTGTGATCGGTAAAGTCGAACCCGCAGCCGTGGTTTGTAGCTTCAGGTTATCTCAGTCTGCCCTGAGCCAGTCGAAGGGTGTCCTCACTGCCCTTGTGGTAAAATATCGCTTTTATAG
>JALHUC010000207.1 GCA_022865845.1 bacterium
CATCAAGATGGTGAAGGTTTACCTGGCCATCAAACGTCAGCTTGCCGTTGGAGACAAAATGGCCGGCAGGCACGGGAACAAGGGTGTCCTGTCCAAGATCGTTCCCGTGGAGGACATGCCCTATATGGAGGACGGAACTCCTGTCGATATGGTTTTAAACCCCCTGGGTGTGCCCAGCCGCATGAACGTAGGGCAGGTTCTTGAGACAATGCTGGGATGGGCTGCCAAAGGCGTCGGTGAAAAGGTCGCAAAGATGCTGGACAGCGGCGCCTCGATAGCGAAACTAAGGACCATCCTCAGGGAGGTTTACGGCGCGGACAAGAACACTGAAGCCGGCAAGAGACTCAAGTCGGCTCTCGACGAAATGGATGACGATGATATACGGACCCTGGCCATGAAACTCAATGACGGGCTTCTCGTCGCCTCTCCCGTTTTCGACGGGGCCAATGAGGAGGAAGTGCGAGATCTCCTGGCCATTGCCGACCTTCCCTTGAGGGGGCAGACCAGACTTTTCGACGGCAAGAGCGGCGACGCTTTTCACCGTACTGTGACCGTCGGATATATCTACATGATGAAGCTTCACCACCTGGTCGACGACAAGATCCACGCCCGTTCCATCGGACCCTATTCCCTGGTGACACAGCAGCCCCTGGGCGGTAAAGCCCAGTTTGGCGGACAGCGTTTTGGTGAGATGGAGGTCTGGGCCCTGGAAGGCTACGGGGCTGCCCACACTCTCCAGGAGATGCTCACCGTCAAATCGGACGACGTCGCAGGCAGGACAAAGATGTACGAAGCCATCGTTAAGGGCCACAATTCGATGGAGGCGGGTCTACCCGAATCCTTTAACGTTTTGATCAAAGAGCTTCAAAGTTTCTGCCTGGATGTGGAACTCCTCGAGGAGGAGAAGAAAGCCTGATCGGTTTCCGACCAGGCAATACGTAAGTACCAATTGCTGAATGCTTAGGGTTGGCAGCTGATAGCTGACAGCTTATAACTGGAGGTAATAATGGCTTTGACCGACTTTTACAGTGAGTACTTCGACCGGCCGAAGTATCCCACAAACTTCAACGCCATCAGGCTCAAGCTGGCGTCACCGGAAAAGATCCGGGCCTGGTCTTATGGCGAAGTCAAGAAGCCCGAGACGATCAATTACCGGACCTTCAAACCGGAACGGGACGGTCTCTTTTGCGCAAAGATATTCGGTCCCACCAAGGATTACGAATGCAACTGTGGCAAGTACAAAAGGATGAAGCACCGCGGCATCGTTTGTGAGAAGTGTGGTGTCGAGGTGATCCAGTCCAAAGTACGCAGGGAGAGGCTGGGACACATCGAACTCGCCTCCCCCGTAGCTCACATCTGGTTCATGAAGGGAATTCCAAGCCGAATCGGTCTCATGCTGGACATGTCCCTCAGGGAACTGGAGAGGGTCCTGTACTTTGAAGAGTATATTGTGCTCGATCCCGGCCCCGAAGAAACCGGTCTGAAGGAGAACGAACTGCTCTCGGAGGATCGCTACCGGGAGCTGCGGGAACAGTTTGGTGACAGCTTCATCGCCGGTATGGGAGCCGAATCGGTCAAAGAACTCCTGCTGAGGTTGGATCTTGACCTCCTTGCTGTGGACCTCAGGGCCGAGATGCTCGAGACAAACTCCGAGGCCCGACGTAAGAAGGTGGTCAAAAGGCTCAAAACGGTGGAGTCGTTCAGAGGATCGGGGAACAAGCCTGAGTGGATGATCCTCGATGTTATTCCCGTGCTTCCTCCGGAGCTGCGTCCCCTGGTACCACTGGACGGAGGCCGCTTCGCAACCTCGGACCTCAACGACCTGTACCGAAGGGTCATCAACAGAAATAATCGTCTTAAGAGGCTCATGGAACTCCGGGCTCCGGAGATCATTGTCCGCAACGAAAAAAGGATGCTCCAGGAAGCTGTGGATGCCCTGTTTGACAACGGAAGGCGCGGGCGTCCCATTGTAGGTTCCAACAAACGGCCCCTCAAATCTCTCTCGGACAGCCTGAAGGGGAAGCAGGGGCGGTTCCGGCAGAACCTGCTGGGCAAGCGCGTTGACTATTCCGGAAGGAGCGTCATCGTCGTCGGTCCCGAACTCAAGCTTCATCAATGCGGCATTCCCAAGAAGATGGCGCTGGAGCTGTTCAAGCCGTTCATCTACCACAAGCTCGAGCTGTACGAGCATGTTACGACAATAAAAAGCGCCAAAAAGATGGTGGAGAAGGAGAGGCCTGAGGTGTGGGATGTCCTCGACGAAGTGATCCAGGATCATCCCATAATGCTGAATCGGGCGCCTACGCTGCACCGCCTTGGTATCCAGGCTTTCGAGCCGGTCCTCATTGAAGGTAAGGCCATCCAGCTGCATCCTCTTGTCTGCGCTGCTTTCAACGCAGACTTCGACGGTGACCAGATGGCGGTTCACGTGCCTCTTTCCCTTGAGGCCCAGATGGAGTGCCGGACCCTTATGCTGGCTACCAACAACATTCTTTCCCCGGCTAACGGCCGGCCCATAGTGGTTCCGACCCAGGATATCGTACTGGGGATCTACTGGATGACCAAGGAAAGGCCAAAATCCAGAGGCGATGGAATGGTGTTCCCCAGCTTTGATGCAGTGCGGATGGCCTATGACAGGGATGTCGTCGTCCTTCAGGCAGGCATCAAGGTGCGCTTTGAAGGGGAAATGATCGACACCACAGTGGGACGGGTCCTGGTCTACGATATCGTTCCGGAAGAAGTCCCATTCTCCATGGTCAACCGGCTTCTCCGGAAGAAGGAATTGGGAGAACTTGTCACCTACTCATTTATGTGGGCGGGTAACGAGAAAACTATCCACCTGCTGGATAACCTCAAGGCCCTCGGGTTCACCTATGCTACCAAGTCCGGCCTTTCAATCTGCATCGAAGATATGCACATTCCGCCCAGGAAGGCGGAACTCCTGGATCGCGCTGAATCGGAAGTCACTGAGGTTCAAACGCAATACACCGAAGGTCTTATAACCGATGGTGAGCGCTACAACAAAGTCGTTGATATTTGGGCCCAGGTAACGGAAGAGGTGGCCAATGAGGTTATCCGCTCCCTCGAAGAGGAGGGTGTGGGAGGACAAGGTACCTTCAATTCCATCTACATGATGGCCGATTCCGGGGCAAGGGGTTCCGCTCAGCAGATCCGGCAGTTGGCCGGGATGCGTGGTCTCATGGCCAAACCATCGGGAGAGATCATCGAAACTCCTATCCGTGCCAACTTCAGGGAGGGTCTGAAGGTCCTCGAATACTTCATCTCAACCCACGGTGCCCGTAAAGGACTCGCTGACACGGCCCTTAAAACTGCCAACTCCGGGTACCTCACGCGAAGGCTCGTTGATGTGGCCCAGGAATGCATCGTCTCCATGGATGACTGTGAAACACTCGACGGGATCATCGTCACCTCCCTCGTCGAGGGTGGTGAGGTGATCCAGCCCCTCGAGGAACGGATTCTCGGGAGAATGGCTCTGGAAGATATCAGGGACCCTGAATCCAATGAGGTGATCGTCAAAGCCTCCGAAGAGATTGACGAGGCAGCGGTTGAGGAGATCGAAAAGCGCGGCCTCGGGTTCGAGGGCGTGCCCATCAGGTCAGCTCTTACCTGCCGGGCCAGGCGCGGTGTTTGCGCCAAGTGTTACGGACGTGACCTGGCACGCGGTCAGCTCGTGGTAATGGGTGAGGCAGTCGGTATTATTGCTGCCCAGTCCATCGGAGAACCGGGTACGCAGCTTACCATGAGAACCTTCCATATCGGCGGAACCGCCAGCCGGCATGTGGAGCAGACCTCACTTGAAGCTCCTATCGACGGGGAACTTCGCTTTATCAACCTTAATATCCTTAAAAACAGGCTGGGCGACCTGGTTGTGATGAACCGTAATGGTGAGGTTGCCATCGTTGATGAAAACGGTCGAGAAAAGAAGAAATACCCGGTCATTTACGGGGCCAGATTCAAGGTTGGTGACGGAGGTAAGGTGACAAAGGGGATGCTTCTTGCCGAATGGGACCCCTTCAGCACTCCAATTCTCACTGAGGTGGGCGGCAAGATCAAATTCGGTGACATCCGTGAAGGCGTGACCATGAAGGAACAGGTAGACGAGGTCACCGGTATCGCTTCCAAGGTGATCACCGAATACCAGGGTACTGATTACAAACCCAGGGTTTCCGTCAAGGACGCGGAAGGCAAAACTCTCAAGGTGCCTGGTACCAAATCTACGGCACGGTACTTCATGCCCTCCAACGCTATTGTCATGGTGAACGAAAACGATGATATTCAGCCCGGTGATATCATTGCCAAGATACCCATCGAGACTACCAAAACAAAAGATATCACAGGCGGTCTCCCCAGAGTTGCAGAGTTGTTCGAGGCCCGGGTGCCCAAGGAACAGGCTACTATCAGTGAGATCGACGGTGTGGTTTTTTTCGGTCGAGATGTGAAGGGGAAAAGACGGATCGAGGTGCGCCCGGATGTGGGAGAACCTCGTGAATACCTTATCCCCAGAGGAAAACATATAAGGGTTCATGAGGGTGACCGTGTTCGTGCTGGTGAACCGCTCATGGACGGTTCGCCCAATCCTCACGATATCCTCCACGTCCTGGGTGAGAAGGAACTCCAGAAATACCTCGTAAACGAGGTTCAGGAGGTCTACCTGCTGCAGGGTGTCAAGATCAACGACAAACATATCGAGGTGATCATCCGCCAGATGCTCAGCAAGGTCCGGATAGAAGAGGTTGGTGACACACGCTTCATGGTGGGTGAGCAGCTTGACCGCCCGGATTTCGCAACGGAGAACGAGCGCGTAATGATTGATGGCGGAAGAGCGGCCACCGGAAAACCTATCCTTCAGGGGATCACCAAGGCTGCGCTAAATACGGAGAGCTACTTTTCGGCGGCCTCTTTCCAGGAGACGACCAGGGTGCTCACCGAAGCCAGTATCTCCGGCAAGGTCGATCACCTTCGCGGGCTCAAGGAGAACATCATCGTGGGTCGCCTTATCCCGGCCGGTACCGGACTTAAACGCTACCAGGCCACGGGTGCAATACCCTCCGAGATCTCAGATGAGGTAAAGCAGGTCATTAAGGAGAAAGAGGGGGCGTAGGCACCACAATCATTCCTTTAAAAATCGCGGGTTGTCGAAAGGTAACCCGCGATTTTATTGTCAGGAATCGGGTGGTGCCCGTGAACAATGATCGGTGGTAGGAACAGGTAGATCTGAACTAGCCCGCACTTCTCACCAGCCTTCTACTGCGGCGGCGGATACGGGCATGTCTCCTGCGTTGCGCTCGGTCGGGCTCCTCGACGTAGTGTCAACTACGCCTGCGGGGCCCTCGGTCGCGCGCCTTGTATCCACACCCGTCTACGCCGCCTCGCGACGAACCCTGGTGAGAAATGCGGGCTAGGATGACCTTTTTTGGGGGACTAGGAGTCTGAATGGATATTCCGACAGTCTCCTAGAAGCTCCTTTACCGTTTACCGATTACCAAACGGTGAACTTTAAATTATTGTTAAAGTTCACAGTTTCCCCCTTGACAAACACCTCTATGGCCGATAAAGTCATCGAGTTTTCCCTAGAGCGGATATCTGCCTTATTTAAGGAGTGATCCGTAAAGAATTACCGGTTCATTTCAAAGAGTTACAAGTTTTACGAACCGGAGGATGGGGAGCTGGCACGGTCCTGATAAGGTAGGAACGTGCCGCTAAAGGCTCCTTTCGCCCTTTGAGGGGCATTTCGTGCAGGGCTGACCCTGAACTCTGGGGTCGAAACGAGGAGTAGAACATGCCGACATTGAACCAGTTGGTGAGAAAAAGCCGGAAGAAAATTGTCAAGAAGTCTAAAACTCCGGCAATGCAGGGGTGCCCGCAAAAGCGAGGCGTCTGCACGCGGGTCTATACGACGACCCCCAAGAAACCGAACTCAGCGCTCCGGAAAGTCGCACGTGTGAGGCTGACGAACGGTATCGAGGTTACCTCCTATATCCCCGGTGTGGGACACAACTTGCAGGAGCACTCGGTTGTTCTTATTCGTGGAGGCAGAGTCAAGGATTTGCCCGGTGTTCGCTACCACATTGTTCGCGGGACGCTGGATACAGCTGGTGTGGCCGACAGACGACAGAGTCGGTCGAAATACGGGGCCAAGAGGCCAAAGTAAAGCTGGAGGAGAGAAATGGCTCGAAGACGGAGCGCTCAAAAAAGGGAGATTCTCCCAGATCCGAAATATCATGACAAGCTGGTCACCAAGTTCATTAACAACATGATGCAAGATGGCAAGAAGAGTCTTTCAGAGAGAATCTTCTATAGCTCTATGGACCTCATGCAGGCCAAGGAGACTGAGGACGCCATTGCACTTTTTAAAAAAGCGGTCGAAAACACCAAGCCGATGCTGGAGGTAAAATCCAGACGGGTCGGTGGTGCGACGTACCAGGTCCCGGTGGAAGTGAGAGCTGACAGGAAGCAGGCCCTCAGCATCCGGTGGCTGCTGGCGAGCGCAAAGGGACGGACCGAAAGGACCATGCAAGAAAGACTGGCAAATGAGCTTATCGACGCTGCCAACAAAAGGGGTGCCGCTATCAAGAAGAAGGAAGATGTCCACCGTATGGCTGAGGCGAACAAGGCCTTTGCCCATTACAGGTGGTAGAGGAGGCGGCAGACGCGTAGCGTCGCTGAACTATTGTGGCAAGGCTGTATCAACTAAAAAATCACAGGAATATTGGCATCATGGCTCACATTGATGCCGGCAAAACCACCACCACCGAGAGAATCCTCTTCTACACGGGAGTATCCCACAAGATGGGCGAGGTCCATGATGGCGCAGCTGTTATGGACTGGATGGAGCAGGAGCGCGGCATTACAATTACCTCTGCCGCTACCACCACCTACTGGAAAGACACCCGCATCAATATTATCGACACCCCTGGACACGTTGATTTTACCGTTGAGGTGGAAAGATCACTTCGTGTTCTTGATGGGGCTGTAGCGGTATTCTGTTCGGTAGGGGGTGTAGAGCCACAGTCGGAAACGGTGTGGCGTCAGGCCGATAAATACAAGGTTCCCAGGATCGCCTTTATCAACAAGATGGACCGCGTCGGTGCTGATTTTGCAAGGGTTGTCGGGATGATAAAGAGCCGTCTCGGGGCCGCCGCCGTCCCTATTCAGTTACCGGTCGGGGCGGAGGACCACTTTGGTGGTGTCATCGATCTCGTACAAGAAGTTATGTACACCTTTGATGATTCAGTCCTTGGGGCCACCATGGAGGAAAAGCCTATCCCGGAGGAGATGGCCGATGAGGTCGCTGCCGCCCGGGAGTTTCTCATTGAATCCCTGGCTGACGTGGACGAAAGTCTCATGGAAAGTTATGTGGAAGGCCTCCCGATCGACCGTGATCACATGAAATCTGTCATCCGCAAAGCCACCCTTGAAATGGCCATAGTGCCGGTCCTGTGTGGGAGCGCTTTTAAGAACAAAGGCGTTCAGCCCCTTCTGGATGCTGTAGTGGATTACCTCCCGTCACCACTGGATGCCCCTGAGATAATCGGACGTCTCGTTGATAGTGATGGTGAAGTTTCAGTAAGTGCTGACGATGATGCCCCGTTTTCCGCTCTGGCTTTCAAGATCATGACCGACCCCTTTGTCGGTCACCTCACCTTCATCAGGATCTATTCGGGACATCTGGCTGCCGGCAGTTATCTGCTTAACGCCACCTCAGGCAGGAAAGAACGTATCGGAAGGCTCCTCAAAATGCACGCCAACAAGCGTGAGGACATCAAGGATGTGTACTCCGGGGACATCGTCGCCTGTGTGGGACTGTCTAAATGCATGACAGGTGATACTCTCTGTTCTCCCGACAGGCCCATCCTATTGGAGGAAATGGACTTTCCTGAGCCGGTGATCTCCATTGCGATCGAGCCCAAGACAAAAGCCGACCAGGAGAAGCTTGGTTCTGCTCTACAGAAACTGTCACAGGAAGACCCCACCTTCAAAGTCACAACCGATGCAGATACCGGGCAGACTCTTATCGCCGGTATGGGCGAACTTCATCTTGAGATCATCGTCGACAGGCTCATGCGTGAATTCAAGGTTGGTGCCACTGTGGGCCGGCCTCAGGTGGCCTACAGGGAGACGATCACGGCCTCCGTCAAGGTTGAGGCGCGCTTCATTAAACAGTCCGGCGGGCGGGGCCAATACGGACACGTTTGGCTGGAGATGCAACCCGGCGAAGTCGGGAGCGGAATCGTGTTCGAGAACAAGATCGTGGGTGGAGTTGTCCCCAGGGAGTACATCCCCGCTGTCCAGAAAGGTGTCGTGGAAGCCTCCCAGCAGGGAATTCTTGGCGGGTACCCCGTACTGGACGTGAATGTAGCCATTTTCGATGGCTCCTTCCACGAGGTGGACTCCTCAGAAATGGCCTTTAAAGTGGCAGGTTCCATGGCTTTTAAGGACGGGGCCAGGAGAGCAGGAGCTGTCTTGCTGGAACCCATGATGGATGTGGAAGTGGTTGTCCCGGAAGATTACATGGGAGACGTCATGGGGGATCTCAGCAGCCGCAGAGGCAAGGTTTCCAATATGGATGACAGGGCAGGAGCCAAGGTTATTGACGCCAAGGTTCCCCTTGCAGAGATGTTTGGTTACGCCACGGAGCTCAGGTCCATGACTCAGGGCCGGGCCACGTATACGATGCATTTCGCACACTATGAAAAAGTGCCTCAAAATATATCCGAGGAAGTACTCGCCCACTCGGGCGTTGCTTGAAGGATCCTTTAAGGGGTTGATTACTCAAGGAGGAGACAATGTCCAAGGCGAAGTTTGAGAGGACGAAGCCGCACGTAAACGTGGGCACGATCGGTCACGTTGATCACGGCAAAACGACGCTTACAGCAGCCATAACGAAGTGTCTTGCGAACTCCGGTGGAGCGACC
>JALHUC010000208.1 GCA_022865845.1 bacterium
GCAAATTTACAGCAGGGTAGGCCGCCTTTGCCGGTTTCACAGCAACTGTTATTTCCCCAAAATTATATTTTTAACTTTGCGGTGAAATCGCTTTTGAGATTTTTCACCCTTTCCACCTTCCACTTTCCACTATTCCAATATGCGGACAAAAACTTCGTTAGAGAGCAGCATTCCCCTCACCGTCAACCTTACATGACTCGCACTGAACCGTATCAGCCCTAACTCCATCAATTCCCCAAGGTGCGGTTTCAAAAACTCCATGGGGTCGGAGCCGTACCTCCGGCCAAAGGACGGCCTGTGCACCCCCTTTGTCATCCGCAAGCCCAGAATGAGGGCCTCCCTGGCCCTGTCGGTCGCTCCTTCCCGGGAAAGCTCCTCACGGCAGGAAGCTGGATCCTTGAGATAGGCCTCGATATCGGGGCGGTTTCGCCAACGGACCCGGACACCGTCCAGGGTGATGGAACTGTGGGCCGACGGACCGAGACCTATGAAATCCCCATCCTCCCAATACACGGTGTTGTGCAGACTGTCCCGCCCTGGTCGTGCAAAGTTGGTGATCTCGTACTGCCTGTAGCCGGCAGCGCCCAGGACGCGGACCGACTCTCTGAACATGGCCGCCGCAAGGTCAGGGTCACTTTCGGCCGGTCCCCCGGTCTTGGCCTCCTCCAGCATATACAGGCTGATGTGGTCCGGATCCAGGTCGACGGTTCGCTCCAGGTCCCCCACAAGGTCCCCCATACTTTGACCCTCAATTGCGTAGACGAGATCCAGCCCCACCGAAGAGAATCCGGCCGAACGTGCGCTATCCACGGGATCGGGTTCCAGCAGTTCCCCTGCACCCAGGATTTCCCTTATCCCGGGATCAAAGGATTTCACACCAACGCTCACGCGGTCGAAGCCGGCCTGAGCGTATTCGGCAAGTTCCTCATGGCTGACCCCTCCGTCTGTCTCAATAGTCGCTTCGGTAAGGGTCGTCAGGTCAAAACGGTCTCCTATAGCTTCAAAAAGGGAACGGTAGAACTCAGGCGGCAGCAAGGTGGGTGTCCCCCCGCCGACATAGAAGGTGTGTATGGTTTCCCAGGCGGGTTCTTTTTCCAGGGTGTCAAGCTCCCTGATCACAGCCCCGAGATACAGACTCCAGTCCGGGATCTCGGGAACCCGGTAGAAGTGGCAGTAGGGGCACAGGCGTTTGCAGAAAGGAATGTGGAGATAGATGGAGATAGGCATAATTATTTGTGTTTTGTGCCTGGGATTTCAGTGCACTAGTGCACCGGTGCACATGTGCACTTGGCTGATCTCATATCCTG
Source organism: bacterium (assembly GCA_022865845.1). Classification (GTDB taxonomy): domain Bacteria; phylum BMS3Abin14; class BMS3Abin14; order BMS3Abin14; family BMS3Abin14; genus JALHUC01. The sequence continues at coordinate 1,308 of JALHUC010000208.1, forward strand.
GATAAGCTCTGAGATCAGCGAACATGACACGCAGCTCTTTGCCCTTCCCCTGCACGCTCGGCAAGTTCCGGCGTATGCTGTCGACAGATGTCCTTTGCCAGGGGACAGCGCGGGTGGAAGGCGCATCCTGGAGGAGGGTTCATAGGACTGGGTACCTCTCCGGGAAGCCCTTCACCGCGGATGGACAGTTCAGGGTCAGGCTCGGGGATGGCCCGGATCAGCTCTTCCGTATAGGGATGGACCGGACGCTGATAGAGATCTTCAACTTTTCCCTCTTCCACCACACGCCCCAGGTACATGACAGCCACCCGGTCGCAGATACTGCGCACAACCCTCAGGTCGTGGGAAATGAACAACATCGTAAAGGACAGGTGACCCTTGAGATCCATGAGAAGGTTCAGGATCTGGGCCTGGATGGAAACGTCGAGGGCCGAAACAGGTTCATCTGCCACAAGGAACTCGGGGTGCAGAATAATTGCCCTGGCAATCCCTATCCTCTGGCGCTGCCCCCCGGAGAATTCGTGGGGGTAACGGCCCACGCTGTCCGGGGACAACCCCACCAGTTCGATCATCTCCTGTACCTTTTCCCGGACCTGGGCTCCTGTTTAGCCGGCGATGCGGAGGGGCTCCCCAACAATGGAATCGATAGTTTTTCTGGGATTAAGAGAGCCGAAAGGATCCTGAAAGATGATCTGCATCCGTTTTCTGAACACCCGCATCCGGTGCCTGTCCAGATCGGTGATGTCGATACCATCGAAGAAGATCCGGCCGCCGCTCGGTTCGATGAGCCTGAGGATCATACGCCCCAGGGTTGTCTTTCCGCACCCCGATTCCCCCACGAGACCGAAGATCTCGTCCCGGTGGATGTCCAGGGAAACGCCATCCACCGCCTTGACGCCACCGATGATCCTGCTCAGGACGCCGCCCTTGACCGGGAAGGTCTTGGAAAGGTCGCGCACTTTCAGGATCAGGTTGTCGGTTGTTGGTTCTGTTTTCACGGCATTGTTTGGCATTGTCATCTTTCTCAATAATGAAACGTTTACGGAAGGATGAAAAGAGAAGGATGGAGGATGAATAAATACTGGTTCAATTCCTCCTTCTTCCTTCCTCCTTCGTCCTTCTTATGTAGCTCTTTCCATTCCCGCATTCTCACTTCCGGGAAAATAGCAGCGCACAGATCTCCCCCCGGTCTCCACCAGCTCAGGCTCGTCCCTCCCACACACCTCCTGGGCCCGGGGGCATCGAGGGTGGAACCGGCAGCCGGAAGGCATGTCAGCCAGGTCGGGCACCGATCCGGGGATGGGGTTGAAACTCCTTTGGCCTGGCGACGGGAGGGAGGCCATGAGCCCCATGGTATAGGGGTGCCAGGGATCCTTGAACAGGGGTTTCACCGAGCTTATTTCCACGATAACCCCTGCGTACATGACACAGACACGGTCTGCCACCTCGGCGACAACTCCCAGATCGTGAGTGATGAGAAGGAGAGAACGGTCATGCCCCCGGATTAGGCGCTCCATGAGCCTGAGGATCTGGGCCTGCACAGTCACATCCAGGGCTGTTGTAGGTTCGTCGGCTATAAGGAGGTCCGGTTCGCAGGCCATGGCCATCGCTATGAGGGATCTTTGCTGCATTCCTCCGGACATCTGGTGAGGGTATTCACCCGCACGCCGTTCGGGGTCGGGGATGCCCACCCTGCCCAGAAGCTCCACCGCTTTAAGGCCAGCCTCCTCGCGATTCATTCCCCTGTGAACCCGGAGTACCTCAGACACCTGATCGCCCAGAGAGAAGACGGGGTTTAGCGCCGACATGGGTTCCTGAAAGACCATGGAGATGCGGTCGCCCCGGATGAGCCTTATTTCCTCTGCTTCCATTTTCAGGAGGTCCCGGCCATCGAAGAGCACTTCACCCCCGATGATGCTCCCTGGCGGTGGGATCAACTGGAGGATGCTCAGGGCGGTCATGCTCTTTCCACAGCCCGACTCCCCCACGAGGCACAGCACCTCTCCCTTTTGAAGGCTGAAGGAGACATTGTCCACAGCCTTGAGGAGACGATCCTCGCCGGGGAAGGCGGTAGTGAGGTTTTTTAGTTCTAGTAAAGGCGTTGATTCCAAATTTCAGATTCCAAATTTCAAAGTGGTTTGATTCAAGGTTCAAAATTCAAGTTTCAAGAAGATACGGATGTAACCTTGAACTATCTCAGATCTCAAATCTCATAAAAGGTCAAAAAC
>JALHUC010000209.1 GCA_022865845.1 bacterium
ATCCACATGGGGGGTCCCCACAGGGATTCGGAGTGCTCGTTGATCTTGACCGCGTCCCACCACATGGGCCAGGCGTACCAGGCCAGGATCCCGACCAACAGGCACGACAGGACGGATACGACGATCATTGCGATAGCCCTGGCACGAGGTGAGAGATACATAAGAACGAGATCGACATTGAGATGCTGTTCGTTCTTCTGGACGAAGGGGGCCCCTACAAATACCGCGAAGATGAGCAGATACACGGAAGCCTCGATCTGCCAGATTGTGGAGATCCCCAGGATCTTACGGACCAGGACCCCCTCGGTAACGATAAAGGCGGCGGCAACGATACTCGCTGCCGCCACCCATCCGGTAACCGTACTCAACCCGTTGATGATGCTTACCAGTACTGTGGTGACCTGTTTCATGTTTCTCTATTTCATGGCGTCCAGGGCCATATCCAGCAGTTCCTGCCCGCCATCCACAGTGTTGGCGAATTCCTTCCAGGCCGTCTCCTTGGCATAGGCGAGCCACTTGTCGAATTCGTCCTTGGTCATGTAGTGGAGTTCGACGCCGGCCTTGGTGTACTCCGTGATCAGCTTATCGGTAAGGTTCTTGAAGTTTTCCGGGATCCAGGTCTCGTGCATATATTCTTCTACTTCCTGGAAGGCCTTCTGCTGCGATGGGGTGAGCCGATCCCAGGTCTTCTTGGACATGATGAGGTTCTCGGACATGAACCAGATGGAGTAGTCCCTTGGAACGTTGAGGTACTTGAGGACCTCATAGAGCCTGAAGGAAACGAAAGAGGCCGTGGAGGTCAGCATGGTGTCCAGAACCCCTGTGGAGAGCGCGTGATACGTTTCCGAGGATGGCATGCTGGTAATGGACGCTCCCGCCTTCCCCAACATGAACTCGAACTTCTTGCCTGCCGCCCTCAGTTTCGTTCCTTCCACGTCCGCCGGAAGCTTGACCTGCCTGACCTTGCTGCCTACCCCGCCGTCGAACCAGGCCCAAAGGACGTTCCTCACGCCGTTTTCCAACAACAGGCCCTCGACTTTTTTGCCGATGGGCTTGTTTCTCCAGTCGGACCCTTGCTTGATGCTGGCAACGGTGCACGGCATGAGGGTGATGGAGAGCTGGGGGACCTTTCCGGAGGCGTAATCAAGGGGATACACGGCCAGATCGAGGGCCCCCTTCTGCAGGGCGTCCCACTGCGTATTCGCCTTGAACAGGGATTGGGCGGGATAGACACGAAACTCGATCTCTCCATTCGTCTTTTCTGTGACCATTTTCCCGAAAACTTTGGCCATTTCGTCCCTGACGTCGCCGGCCGCGAACTGGTGGGATACCTTAAGAACAAGCGGCGCGGCATCCGCCCTGTTCGCCGGCATGATAAAGACACTTGTTAGGAAAAACACCATCGTCAGGAAAACCAGCGTTTTTGCACACTTTTTCATTTCTACCTCCCTTGTAAATGGCACATACATATCCAGGCGGGTGAAATACCCCGCTCGATCATCACAGATAAACGCAGGTTGAGGTATTACTTGACACCTCGGCTTCCCCCCGCCGGAAAAACCAAAACATGAACCAACGGGGATTATAAATAACAAACACTGTTATGACAATCAAAACCCGACAAACCACATGAAAAAGCTGTGAACAATGTATCAATCTGAATTCAGTGATACACTAGCGTATTGATAAAGTACTATTTGAGAACACTGTTCTGGAAACCAGGATGTCGAGAAGGGGATAGGAGTAGAAGTAATATAGTGATCGGTGATCGGTGAAATCTGGAATAGCGCATAGGGAAGGGATAGGCAGTACGGGGTGCGGGAAATCCAGAAGTCAGGAGCCTGAATCCAATAGCCAGAAGGGATTGCCGCGTCACTCGTCCTTCTCGGCGCTCCTCGCAATGACAAACGGTTTAGCTAGACACCAGCTTGCCACACCGTAGCTGCAAGCGAAGGCAGGACACTAGACCCCAGGCACGGCCTTTTCCCCTCTGTGACCGGGACGATTGCTGCTCTTACTGTTCTTGCATAAAAAAAGCCCCGCCGGCATTCGCCGGCGGGGCTTTTGGTGGTCTCTTAGCGAAGCTGCTTACAGAGCCGAGACGCTGCTGGCCTGGGGGCCCTTGGGACCATCAGTAACCTCAAAGGTCACTCTCTGACCCTCTTCGAGGGTTTTGAAACCGTCGCCCGAGATAGCCGAGAAGTGCACGAATACGTCGGGACCCTCAGTCTGCTCGATGAATCCGAAACCTTTTGAATCGCTGAACCACTTTACTGTTCCTTCTGCCATTTTTCTACTCCTTGTGTTCTTTTGTAGTCCTTCGGAACAGCCCAGCAAGGTCCTGCGAAACAAACGGTCCTGGACGTAAAACCCAGGACCGATGATCATCATCCTTCAAGCTTTTCCGTACTTACTACAAAAACAATTAATTTGCCCGTGGGGAAATTCCCATAAGCAACCGCATCCATACGCCTAAATCAAACTAAATGCAAGGGAAAAAAACCAGAGTCCCAGACCTAGTCTTGGTCCTGGAAAGAACTTACCAGGCACCAGGTCCAGGTCAAGGACCAGGTCTTGTTATCCGCTTCCACGGAAAGAACATGGGCACTCTTTTCTGATAATTCCGGTATTCTTCCCCGAACTCCGCAACAAGCTTTCTTTCCTCCAGGACCGTCCCGACGAACAGGTATGAAGTGAGGACAGCGTTGGTGACCAAAACCGGTATGTTCAGAGGTCTGGCCCAGATTATGAGTATAGCCGCTGTGTACCAGGGGTGTCGGATCACCCCCAGTATACCGGAGGTATCAATCCCGCCAGTCTCAGTGAGGCCCTTTCTTGATTCGTTCTCCCTCACCTGGCGGACACCCAGAAATTGCCATAGGTCATAGTGCTTACCACCCGTATAAAAAAGGGCTATGGCACCCATGGCAAGGAACAGCTGAACCGGACGCCACGCCCCGGACCAGGAGAAGAAAGGATCACCACGAAGGGAATTGGAATAGATCAAAACAGGGACCAGGGTCACGATGGAGACCAGGTTGAAAAATACCCTGTAAAAGCGATAACGGTCCCCGTACCTCTCTTTAAGACGCGAAACCACAACCCGGGATATAAGGAGGCTGTGGATAGCGCACCAAATGGTCCATAAAAGGGCGAGATAGATATATTCCAGATTCAAGATTCCAGATTTCAAAGTGAAGTCCTGGTCGTTATCACATAATCTGAAGGAGGAATAGGGAAGGAGGAAGGAAGCATAAAACGTTAACCTTCGTCCACCATCTTTCTTCTTTCGTCATTCTGCCAAATTTCAATAACATGATCTCACCCGATCTTCAAACTGGTCATGGAGACGGAGCGCAGATCAATGGATTCATTATAATATTCCAACGGTTCCGACAAATCCGAGGCGCCGAGGACGGTGAGCAGGGGCAGGTAGTGCTCAGGCGTAGGGATGGCCAGGCGCGAAGACGATGCAAGTGTTTCATAGGCAATGAGTTTTCTATTCTCCCGATCGCTTATGAGCTCTTTCAGGCTAGCATCGAACTCGACAGCCCAGTCATACGGGGGCGCACCTACGGTCATATCCATCTCAGACAGATTGTGGACCATGTTGCCGCTTCCCACGAGGAGCACACCCCCTTCCCGTAATGGAGCCAATTGACGGCCCAACTCATAGTGGAAAGGTGCAGGCATGGATGTATCAAGACTGATCTGGAAAACCGGGATATCAGCCTCCGGATACATCCATTTGAGGACAGCCCAGGTACCATGATCCAGCCCCCTGTCTTCATCCGTATCCACTGAGGCTATCTTTACAGAGCGGGCCGCTTCCAGAGCCCATTGTGGTGAACCCGGACAGGGATATAGCACCTCATAAAGCTCCCGGGGGAAACCCAGGAAATCGTGGATCGTTTCAGGCCTTGGACTCGTGTTCACCCGCACGCCCCTGGTATACCAGTGGGCCGAGACGCATAGAACGGCCTCGGGTCGAGGGATACCACGAACCATCTCCTCCCACCCCCTGGAGTATGGGTTGTTTGTGATAGCATTCATGGGGTTGCCGTGCCCCACGAAAAGGGTAGGCATGCGTATTGATGATTTTTCTCTATTCACAGTTCACTCTTAACTGATCCCAGACTGTTATTGCTCCAGGCTGCTGCACTTCAGTCATGTGCTCGAGATTTTGAGTTCCGGGTTGAACTTCAAACATCAAACACCAAACCTCAAACAATTTGTTCACAGTGTTTTCAGTATCCCCAGCCACCTCTTCCAGCTTTCGTCCATGGCCTTTTTATTGGCGTCCTTGGGGTTTTCCTCCTCGCCCAGTCTCATGAAAGCATGGCCGGCCCCATCGTAGGTGACAGGTTCGTAGGTCTTCCCGGCCTTTTTCATCTCATCGGCCGACACTGGGACGGTCTCGCCAACCCTGGCGTCGTCACCACCGTAAAAACCGAATACCGGAGCGCTTATCTTTCCATAATCCGCAGCCTCCTGGGGTCCCGTACCGTAAAATACAAAGGCCGCCTCAAGGGCTTTCCTGTTTGTGGCGTAACTGAAAGTCTGGGACCCTCCCCAGCAGAAACCTGCAACAGCAATTTTTCCGTTGGCTGCAGAAAGTCCCGTCACGTAATCTGCTACAGCGTCAAGATCGGCTGTTATCTGATCGGGGGGCAGCTTATAAAGCGCCTCTTTGGCGGCATCGCTATCAGAAAAAGCACTTGTCCGGCCGCCGTCTGGACCCAGACCTGACAGCAGGTCCGGAGCAACGGCAATGTACCCGGCCGCCGCAATACGGTCAGCCACGCTGCGGACCCAGTCTGTAAGTCCCCTATTCTCGTGAATAATGACTACTGCCAGAGCTTTATCACTGACCTCAGGGTAAACGACAAATGTCTGGACTTCACGGTCGCCCTGCTTGACGGCCACCCACTCGTGATGTCTCGGGGATTTCTCCAGTATATCTATTGGCGTTGCCAAGGCCGCTACAGGGGCAGAAAATACCAACGCAAGTAAAGCCAACAGGGACATTACTCTTATCATTGCTTCACCTCCCGCACCCTTTCCACTCAGTAACATAAAATCACCATGGCTAAGGGGCTCAAATAATTGCATTTCTGACTCATTTAGTAAAGATACAGCGTGAGACGGAGTTGTCAAGGTGAGATGAGCGAGTTTAGACAGTTCGTGGTCATTTTTCTGCTAAACTGTAAGTAAACTCTCATAACGTACCGGTAAGAAGGGATTATATGGGGCATCCATTACCAGTGCTCTTCCCATTACTATTACTATTACTTTTCCTTGTGCCCGCCTTGGCCTTCGGGTCCCACGGTATGATCACCATTGAAAGCAGGCACAGTGTACAGATAACCGCTGACCGCCTTGAACCCAGATTAGAGGAGAAGGGGATGACGGTCTTCTCCAGGATCGACCACGCCGTCGGGGCAGCCGGGATAGGCGAAACCCTCAGGCCTACGATTCTTTTCATCTTTGGAAACCCCAAGGTTGGCACCGCCCTCATGAAGTGCGGCCAGACGGCTGGGATCGATCTACCCCTCAAAATACTCATCTGGGATGATGATTCGGGCCTGGTGAAACTGTCTTATAACGACCCCCGATATATTGCCGACCGCCACGACATCAGCGACTGCGGACAGGTGCTGGAAAAAATGACCGGAGCGTTAAAGGCGTTTGCCGAAAAAGCGACGGGAAAATGATTCGTGCGTTCGTTAATCCGTAAATCCGTATGCCGTAACTATAAGAATCATTGGTACCAACAACAATAATATATGGTCATAGCGCCTTCACGCTCCACGGACCCACGGACTTACGGACCTACGGACCCACGGACCCACGGACTAACGGATCTGGTCGGGGATCATTAAAGAGGAAGATAAGGGGAAACAAAGGGGGAAGCCATGGATTTGATCACAGGCACGTGGGAAAATAGGATCTACGACCCTGACGGTGAGGTCGTAAAATCGGATGTCATCACTCTGAGGCAAGTGGGGCAGG
>JALHUC010000210.1 GCA_022865845.1 bacterium
GGTCGTTGTCTTCCCCGTGCCGGGCCCTCCGGTGACTGGTATCTTGGTTGGCATGGTGTCTCCCTGGAAGCGTGTCGAAAACTCCAGAATCGTAAAACTATATTTACCATAGCGATTCGGGAGCAAAAAATTCTTATCCAGGAGCCTGAAGGGGTTCTCCTACAGACTCCTGGACGGGCATAATACCGGTAAATGTTCTTTTTTTGTATAATTTCCCGTCACTCCGGGCGCGGACCCGGAGTCCAGTCGCATTTACTATAACAGTGCCACTGGATTCCGGACAATCAGGCCGACCTTCGGTCGGGGTTCCAGGTTCCAGGTTCCGGGTTCCGGGTTCCGGGTTCCGGGTTCAGGGTTCAGGGTTCCGGGTCACGAATCACGGATTACTGTTCATGGTTCACGGTTTCTTCCCTCTGCACTCTGCACTTTACACTCTACACTCCAACCAATGGCTGGAGTTCCGGGTTCCAGGTTCCGGGTCACGAATCACGAATCCCGAGTCACAAATCACGGCCCATAACGCCTTGACCATCCCCCTCCCCTCTGCTACATAACGCCGGATGGACTTTTCCAACCAAAGCCTCTCGCTGCTGGCGGCACTTCTTGCGGGCACTTTCGTCATCACTCTTCCCTTCGGGGCATGGCGGGCGAGGTGTCGTAAGTTCACGATCCAATGGTGGCTAGCTATTCACCTGGTCATCCCCTTCATCTTCATCATGCGCCGATGGGGAGGCTTCTCCTACTGGCACATTCCCCTCTTCCTTGCCAGCACAGTCCTCGGCCAGGTCGTTGGCGGGAAGATCAACCCGGCAAAAGCACACTAACCGTTGGTTGATCTTCGTACCTGAGTGCAGCGTACGTGAGTACGTGCGTAAAACCTCACGCAATCACTCATTCACTCACACACGCACACACGAATGGATTTATCAATCGGATCCCTCTCCTTGATTTTTCTTCAGGATCTCGAGGAGTTGTTTCTTGGCCCGGAAGATGCGGACCTTGACCAGATTCAGGCTCAACCCAAGGACATCCCCTATCTCCTGATAAGGCAGTTCCTGGAAATAGCAGAGGATGATGGCGGCCCTGTATTTATCAGAAAGTTGGGCGATAGCGCTCTCCAGGAGTATCCTGTCTTCGAGCTGTAATGAGATCTGGGAAGGATCTTTCAGGTGTTACCCATGGTGGCTTAATTGAAAGCTGGAAGGGCTGACATCTTCAATGGGGACGGTTCGACTCCTGTCCATTTTCCTTTTTTCATCGATACAAATATTCTTTGCAATGCTGTAAATCCAGGTGGAGAATTTTTTTGTTGGATCGTATTTTTTGATGTACCGAAAGACCCTCAGAAAAGTCTCCTGGGCCATTTCAGTGGCGATGTCCCTGTCCCGGAAGAACTGATAACAGAAGCTATATATCCGGGTCTGCAAACGTTCCACCAGAACTCCAAAAGCATCCCTGTCCCCCTTCTGAACCTTTACAGCGAGAGCAGAATCGCTCCTGTCAGCTTCACTTGAGGATATACACACACCCTGACAATAGCGTTGTGGGGAGAGTGGCATGAGTGGCAATTGATTTGCCCGCCAACGGTATATGTCGACGGAGTTTCATCGATCAATAGATGGGCCGTCTGAATATCAGGAAAGGACCCCTGTTGGCATCCATTAGGGGGTGAGTTCTACCACCACCGACAGTGGAAGGTGATTCACCGTGACACCCCGTGTTCTAGGGCAGGCTGGGCCCGGAGTGACAACCTTTTAATCGTAATATTAGGCCCGGATTGACGGAAAACTTTGGGCCTTGGACTTTGGGCGTTGGACTGCCCTTAAAACAATATGCCCTTTTCCTCCATACTCTTGACGATCTGTTTGGCCGCTTCTTCGAGATCGTCCGATTCCAGGAAGTTAAGGTCCGTATTCTCCGGAAGTTCCCCCTTTTCGAAGGACATGTGGACCGTCACAACGTTGTGGGGATGGACCAGTTCCCTTATGGGCTGGTGGTCCGCCAGGGCAAAGGTGTTGGTGGTTGAGACCACGATCTGACCTGAACGCAGCAGGATCTGCGTCACCTCGCTGAACCTCCTTACCAGCTCCATCTTGTCCGACTCGGGCAGATCCCGGCCCAGGCTCAGCTGGATATTTTTCGCGTCCAGCAGGTAGACGTTCTTCCCGCTTGAGAACAGCCGTCGCTCCAGTATTCGGCCCAGGCGTGCTTTTCCGGTACCCTGTTCTCCGGTAAAGAGGATGAGACC
>JALHUC010000211.1 GCA_022865845.1 bacterium
TCCTTGTATAGCTCAACCTGTTCAGGAATTGCCAGGGTTCGGATGCGGATGTAATCAGGGTTGATCTGATTGATCGCGTCGGCGGTCTCAAGAGCGTTCTGTTGTGAAAAATGAGCACCCCCCAGACCCGGCATGAAATATTCCGACAGCTCGATCCCGGCAGCTTTCACCTTTTTCCCGGCTGCGATATGAGTCTGTTTATCGACACCTTTTTTAACAAAATCGAGGACCTGGGCAGCAGCCGACTCCATGCCTATGTGAATCCTGCTTAAACCGGCACTGGCGATACGGGCCATATCCTTGTCGCTGATCCTGGCAACGGAATGGGATCGGGCGTAAGAAGTTATTCGCTCGACCTGCGGGAATGCCCGGCGGACATGATGGAGGATCTCAATCAGATCATCCGGTTTGACGATCATGCTGTTGGCATCCTGCAAAAAGATGGACTTCATACCACCCCGGACCCAGTTCAGGGCCGCGTGCAGGGCCATCTGTTCACTTTCAGGTTGTCCTGCCTGCAGGTCGAAAAAATCCCCCTGATTACCACCACCGGGCTGTTGCATTATCCTGTCTATTTCGTCCACATAATGACGGATGGTATTAATATCCCTGATGACGTGATCCACCGGGCGGATGCTGAATTTTTCACCTTTGTACAGACCACAGAACTTACACTTGTTCCACGGGCAATTTCGGGTGATCCTGAGCATCAGGCTCTGTGCTTCACTCGGTGGTCTGATCGGACCAAGTTCAAAGCCCTGGTAATCATCATTCATCGTTTTGGTTTCCATAGGAAAGAACCCCGAGGTCGTATCTTAGGGTCTAAGATTGATGACTTCGTAAAAAGTCATCAATTTGTGAGGAAAGTGAAAATGACACTTTTCGCTTTCCGAGGAGCAAAAAGCCGATTACGGACTTTTTGCGACCCTATCAAGATCTGGTGTCCCTTGAATACATGCTCAGCTCGAGCCTCAGAATTCATGTTCCCGAACCGACGGGGCTTCGGTGGACAAGAGGCTACGGCTTGGCAAGCAGAGTTACGTGGAGAATCTCACCGCGTCTCCACAGGCGCATGCGCGGCCCCCATGTACCGGCGCCGCGTGTAACGATAACTGGCATACCGTCCACGTCGTACAGGCCTGCCACCAAGGGGTATCTCCTCTGTACAAGGTAGTTAAAAGGCCAGATCTGGCCGCCGTGGGTGTGCCCGGATATCATTAGTCCCGTCCCGACCTCCGCCGCCCTTTCCGCCTGCAGTGGCGAATGGGAGAAAAACACCGTCCCCCCTTGAGGGCGCCCCGACAGTGCTGCTCCCACCGGGTCGCCTCCCTTTTGCCGTCGCCGGTGAGAGGTGAGGTCGCTCACGCCGGCAAGGACCAGTCCCGGCCGGACCTCCTTCCAGACGTCGTCCAGTCGATTGAATCCGGCCCTCTCCAGAACCTCCCCGTTCGCCTGCCTGTTTCCGTAGCCTTCATGGTTGCCACTGACGAACCACACGCCGAGAGGAGCCGATAATCTTTTTAGAGTTGCCAGGGCTCCGTCCTGCGGCCCGCCGTGACCTTCGAAGATGTCCCCGACCAGCGCGACGATGTCAGGAGAAAGGGCACTGACCTGCTGAGTCCTGGCCTCCAGCCATCGCTCACCAAGGATCTTGCCCAGGTGAGTGTCTGACAGGGCTACAAGCACAGTCCCGTCGAGTTCTGCAGGCAGGTCATTTAACTGGACCTCATATCGGATTACAGCCGGCGCCCTGTGGCCCTGTATCAGTGCGAATATGGCAAGAAAGGCTGAAAGGAGCAGGGCCCAGCCGCGTAGTGACGGCGCCCATCGCGGCAAAAGCAGTCCGAACACAGTCACCAGGTCCACTGCCAGCATGACCACGAATGTCAGGAATACGATACCCAGGCAGTTCATTCCCACGTATTCCATCACAGCAGCCAATGTCCCCTCGTCACCGTGCCCAAAAACGCGGCCAAGGTAAAATGCGGCCCACAGGAAGACACCGACCGGGATCAGGCACCAGCGGGGAATGGTGCGGACAACGAACGGCACCGACGCTGCGCGCCACAGCAAATAGACGAGTATAAGTGTGTATATGGTTAAGAGGACAGTTCCGAACATGGGGAGTACAGACTAGGGGGAGGTTAGTCAAAAGTCAAATCCTTCGATTCCAACCATGGGTGCCGGAGTATTAAATATGGCGTTTCTTACTTTTTGGCACCCCTTGGGGTCGGACCTTCCGTCTTCGCCTCGGGGCGTCGCCGATGGCTTCCGTCGTCGCCTTGGGGCGTCCCCAATGGCTTTGCCCTGACAAGTCAGCTATGATGTGACAAGTCCCCCTTCGCTAACGCCAGTCGACCAGCTTCTGCCGTCACCTCTGGCTATGGCGAGACAAACCGTGGGGTCAGGTCCTGCTGTCTGATGTTTTTGTGATTGTTTTTCGTCGGTTTGATTAAGAGCGGTTATGATTTTTGGAAAAATGCGGATATCACTCAAAAGGTTAAGAGGGCAGGACCTGACCCCATAGGTGCCTGACCCCGGTAAATCAAAAAATACGACCCTGGGGTTTTCCAAAAACAGTTCCTGGATGCATCTTTCGGAGGTGACAAAAACATGAGGGCTTGTGGCGGGAAATTCACTGCGGCATCGCGAGGTAAACCCTTTCTGATCTGGATCTGCGGGCTGCTCATTCTGTCAGCGATGGCATGCGATGAAGCCCATGCACAGGCCCTCGAACCCAGGGCTTATGCAAACACCCCGGTGGGCATGAACTTCCTCATCGCCTCCTATCTTTACTCGGATGGCGGCATCCTGTCAGATCCCTCCGTGGCGCTGGAAAACGCCTCGATCTCGCTCAATGGTCCTGTTTTCGCCTACGCCAGGGGTCTTGATCTCTGGGGTAGATCCGGCAAGTTCGACATGATCCTGCCCTATGCCTGCGTATCAGGCTCCGCCGAGTTTGAGGGTCAACCCAAATCCCGTGATATCTGCGGGGCGGCCGATCCCAGCTTCCGGTTGTCGATGAACCTGACCGGAGCACCCGCCCTGTCGCTGAAGGAGTTTGCCGCCTATGAGCAGGGCTTTATCTTCGGGGCCAGTTTGCAGGTCGCCGCACCCCTCGGCCAGTACGATCCGAACAAACTGATAAATCTTGGCACAAACCGCTGGTATATCAATCCGGAGATCGGGATCTCGCAGGCAGTTGGTCCCGTGACGCTGGAGCTGACCACCGGTGTCACCTTCTTCACTAGAAACGATGACTTTTTCGGAGGCCATAAAAAGGATCAGGACCCCATCTACTCCACCCAGGGGCATCTCACCTATAATTTCAGCCGCAAGGTGTGGGGCGCGTTGAATGGCACCTACTACCGGGGCGGCGCGACCACCGTAGATGGAAATAAAGGCGACGATCTTCAGAGCAACATGCGGTTCGGCGCAACCCTCTCTGTTTTGGTGAACCGGTACAACTCCCTGAAACTGTATGGCAGCAGTGGTGTTGCTACCCGCACCGGCACCGACTTCGACACCGTGGGACTCGCCTGGCTGTATCGTTGGGGAGGGGGGCTTTAGTACTGCTACGAAAAACCGGGGCCGTATCCAACCTTCCTCCATCGCACAAAGCTACGGAAGACAAGTCGCCAAGAGAGAGCCAAGGGGGTCAGGCCGGGAATTTGGCAGTACCTGATACATCCTGTCGGATATGGGAAAATAAGAGATCGGGCACCCCCGTGGGGTCTTTCCTCTGATGTTTTTCTCATCTCTGAACCGTAGGTGCCGGAGTATGAATTATGGCCCGTCTTCACCCAATGGTTTCGACGTGGCAAGCGTTACTGATACTTCTTGTTGGTTATTTTGCTTATGGTTGATTGGTCCAATCCCAGGAATTTGGCGATCTCTGTTTGCGAATAGGCATAATATCTGAACGCTTCAGTAATGAGGAAAAAACCTTCAGGAAGTGGTTTCTGTCCTCATCATTGAAGAAGATATCCTCACCTCGATTGCCGCGCGAGAATAAGTGGTAAACTGCTCCTGGAAACTGTATTCGAATGGGTCTTCCCAGGATTGACCTCCATCAATTTGATGGAGGTGTTCTAGCAAGACCTTTGCCAATTTCGAAAAGAAGAATAATATCCATAGAATGAACATGGGAATGCCATAATTCATACTAAGGCACCAAGAGGGAGAATCCGGGATGATTGATATCTTCACCACCGGCGGCACCATCGACAAGATCTACTTTGACGCCAAGAGCGATTATGAAGTCGGCGATCCCCAGATTGCCGAACTGCTGCGTGACTCGAATCTGACGCTCGATTACCGAGTGATTTCGCTGCTGCGCAAGGACAGCCTGGAGATGACCGACGACGACCGGCAACAGATCCGCGATGCGATCGAAGCCAGCGATGCCGCGGGGATCGTCGTCACCCATGGGACCGACACCATGATCGAAACAGGCAGGCGTCTGCAGGGGGTCGCCGGGAAGACCATCGTGCTGACCGGCGCCATGCAGCCGGCCCGCTTTCGTTCCACCGATGCCATTTTCAATGTCGCCAGCGCCATCACCGCCGCGCAGACCTTGCCGCCCGGTGTCTATATTGCCATGAACGGGCGAATCTTCGATCCGCTCAGCTCGCGAAAAAATGCGGAGCGGAACCTTTTTGAAGAAATCTGAAACCTTCGTATGAAACCTTGGGATCGTATTTTAGGGAAACCAGCGGGGTCGGAGCTCAGATTCTCAGGTTCTTGAGGTTTAAGGTTCAAGGATAAAGGGAAAAGGGCAAATAGCGGTTACTTTAACCTTTCTCCTTGAACCTTAAACCTGTTTTTCGTTAGGGAACTGAGGTGGAGTCGGGTCCAGTCTTCGCTTTACTAGCTTCGCCTTGACAAGCCTGCCTTCTGACGTTTAATTCCTAGGCACCAGGAACCAGGCACCAGGAACTTTGGTATTTTCTAGATTCCAGACTCCAGACTCCAGACACTGCCTTTAAAGAATCTGGCTCAGGAACAGCTTGGTCCGCTCGTGCTGCGGGTTGTCGAAGAAATCGTGCGGGTTATTCTGCTCGACGATCTGCCCTTCGTCCATAAACAATACCCGGTCGGCGACCCTCTTGGCGAAGCCCATTTCGTGGCTCACCACCAGCATGGTCATCCCCTCCTCGGCGAGGTCGATCATGACATCGAGGACCTCCTTGATCATCTCCGGGTCGAGGGCGCTGGTCGGCTCGTCGAACAGCATCACCCGCGGGTTCATGCAGAGGCTGCGGGCGATGGCGACGCGCTGCTGCTGGCCGCCGGAGAGTTGTCCCGGGTATTTCTTCGCCTGCTCGGCGATCTTGACCTTCTCCAGGTACATCATCGCCGTCTCCTCGGCCTCCTTCTTCGGCATCTTGCGCACCCAGATGGGACCCAGGGTCAGGTTCTCGACGATGGTCAGGTGGGGGAAGAGGTTGAAGTGCTGGAACACCATGCCGACCTCGGCGCGCACTTTCTCGATGTTCTTGATGTCGTTAGTCAGCTCGATGCCGTCAACGAATATCTGGCCGCGCTGGTGCTCCTCGAGGCGGTTGATGCAGCGGATCAAGGTCGATTTGCCGGAGCCCGAGGGACCGCAGATGACGATTCGCTCCTTCTCCAGCACGTGCAGGTTGATGTCGGAGAGGACGTGGAACTCGCCGAACCATTTGTGCATGCCGATGATCTCGATGATCGGTCGGTCGGTGGACGATGGGGTTTGCTGGATCCTTTTGTCAGTCATAGGCTATCCCGTCTTAGGTATCAGTGGCCGGTATGCAGGGTCTTTTCAAGTTTGCGGCTGTAGCTCGACATGGCGTAGCAGAAGATGAAGTAAAGCACCGCCAGAAAAAGGTAGGCCTCGGTGGAGGAACCCATCCATTTCGGGTTCGAGAGGGTAACCTTGGTCGTCTTGAGCACGTCGTAGAGGGCGATGATGACCACCAGCGAAGTGTCCTTGAAGGCCGAGATGAGGATGCCGACGCTCGGCGGAATGACGATCTTCAGCGACTGTGGAAGGATGATCAGACGCATTGCCTGGCCGTAGTTGAGGCCGAGAGAGTCGGCCGCCTCGTACTGCCCATTGGGGATCGCCTGCAGCCCGCCGCGGACCACCTCGGCGATGTAGGCGGCGGTAAAGAGGATGATCGCCACCTGGGCGCGCAGCACCTTGTCGATGTTGATCCCCTCCGGGAGAAAGAGCGGGAACATGATCGATGACATGAACAGCATCGAGATCAACGGCACGCCGCGGATCAGCTCTATGTAGAGCACGCACAGCGACTTGATCGCCGGCAGCTTCGAGCGGCGGCCAAGCGCCAACAGGATGCCGAGCGGGTAAGCGCTGACCATGCCGAACAGCGACAACATCAGGGTCAGCGGCAGGCCGCTCCACTTGGCCGTCTCGACCACCGGCAGTCCCAGCCCGCCGTGCATCAGCCAGCCCATCAGCACCAGCCCGCAGGCCCAGATCGGGAACAGCGCACGGTTCCAGCTTCTGCGGTCCTGCGTATAGAAGACCAGGGCGAACAGCAGGATCATCGCCGTGAGCGGCCGCCACTGCTGGTCCTCGGGGAAAAAGCCGAAGAAAATGAAGCGCGCGTTGGCCGGAATGATCGACCAGCAGGCCCCGTCGATATCGCGGCAGGCGTCTGCGCTGCTGAACCAGAGGCTGTCGACGAAGGCCCACTTGAACAGGGGTAGAATGGTCACGTAGAGCCCGTAGAGGGCGAGAAGGGTGACCAGAGAGTTGAACCAGCTGTTGAACAGGTTCTGGCGGATCCAGCCGAGCACACCGACCTCGGTGATCGGCGGCTTCAGGTATTCTCTGGTTGTTGTGGAGTTGGGTTGTCTCATCCTCTCACCTCTCCACCAGGGCCATTTTCTTGTTGTACCAGTTCATGAAAAACGAGGTCGAAAGGCTGAAGCAGAGGTAGACTGCCATGATCAGCGCCACCCCTTCGATGGCCTGGCCGGTCTGATTGATGGTGGTGTTGGCAACTGAGACGAAATCGGCGAAGC
The DNA here is from genome assembly GCA_022865845.1 of bacterium. GTDB lineage: Bacteria > BMS3Abin14 > BMS3Abin14 > BMS3Abin14 > BMS3Abin14 > JALHUC01. Next base: position 7,033 of record JALHUC010000211.1, read on the forward strand.
CGATGGCGATCGCCAGGGAACTGTTCTTGGTCAGGTTGAGCATCTGGCTGGTCAACGGCGGGATGATCACCCGCAGCGCCTGCGGCATCACCACCTGGCGCAGCACCTGTCCAGGGCGCAGGCCGATGGACATGGCCGCCTCGACCTGCCCGCGGGTTACCGCCTGGATGCCGGCGCGAACGATCTCAGCTACAAAGGCCGAGGTGTAGAGCACCAGCCCGAGAAGCAGGGCGCTGAACTCCGGGGAAACCGTCACCCCGCCTTTGAAATTGAAACCTTGCAGCGAAGGCACGTCGAGCGCTGTCGGGGCACCGTAGGCCAGCCAGACCAGCGCCGGAAGCAGCAGGCAGAGGCCCAGGCCGCTGCGTACAACAGGAAAGCTCGTGCCGGTCAGGTCCAGGCGCCTCTTTGCCCAGCGGGCCAGCCCCCACCAGAGTGCCAGCGCCGCAAACAGGGCGATCAGCATCGGCAGGTGGGCGGCATTGTTCGCGGGAGCTGGCAGTATCAACCCACGGTTGCACAGGAATATTCCCGGCAGCGGGTTAAGTGCCTGGCGCGGCGAAGGGAATGCTTCGTAGAAGATGGCGTACCAGAAAAATAGCTGCAGCAGCACCGGGATGTTCTGCATAACCTCAATGAACACCGCCGAAAGACGCGACACCAGCCAGTTGCGCGAGAGCCGTCCAATGCCGATGAACACCCCCAGAATGGTCGTCAGGACGATACCAATGAATGAGACCTTGAGGGTGTTCAGGGCTCCCGCCAGCAGGGCCCTGCCGTAGGTGTCTGCGGATGAGTATTCGATCACCGATTCACCGATCTCGAAGCCGGATTCGTTCTGGATAAAACCGAAACCGGTTGCGATGGACTGGCGCCGCAGGTTGGCCTGGGTGTTGGAAAAAAGGACGTAGGCGATGCCGAAGACCAGCAGCAGGGCAACAATCTGGAAGACTATTGCCCGTTTATCTGGATCGCGCCAGAAAGGCACAGCACTCGGCATGAGATGGGCGTTTGGACTGGCAGCTTTGTTCACTTTGTTTTACTTCGTTTCTGAGGTCAGGCTGTGGCGCCGAAGAGCGCAGTGACTGAAAAAGGGTGAGGTACCA
>JALHUC010000212.1 GCA_022865845.1 bacterium
CTGGATAAAGGTCTATGAGAACGGACTGCTTCTTGCCCTGGAGAACGGAGCTTACCCTGGCATTATTGAGCTATTTGCTCTACTGCACGACAGCTGCCGGCTCAACGATGGTCACGATCCAGGGCATGGACCAAGAGCCGCGGATTTCGCCCTGAGCCTTAATGGAATATTCTTTACTCTCGAGAAACCGGCTTTTGGGATTTTAATGGTCGCCATCAGGGATCACAACGCCGGATACGTCCACGACGACCCAACGATCTCTGTCTGCTGGGACGCAGATCGGCTGGAACTACCCCGAGTTGGTATCCCAACCCACCCGGACTACCTTGGAACAGAAACTGCCAGGAAGATATTGAGCGAAAGGAAGCGCCGGTGAGAAACTGACGTAGATGAGTGAATCAACCTTCAAGGAGGAAGGTAACTTTCATGTTCACCCTGTATTCCTTGATCTTCCCGTCTTCAACGATAACGTTCTGTTCCTGGACCCATGCCCCCTTGACCCCGGACAACGTTTTGGAAGCACGCTCGATGCCGATCTTCATGGCATCTTCAAACCCCTTTGACGATGCAGCGTTAATTTCGACAACCTTTGCTACGCTCATACCTGACCCCCTTTGATTTTTTACCGCTCCTCCCGCCGCCAGGCGAAAAGCGGTAAAATGGACCGGAACCCGGTACGCGGCTCCGGACGCCACCGCAAAACCATCAAGGTCAAGCCCCACTACAAACTAAAGTTTAGCACGGTAATTGGAGGATGGCATTATTTGGCCGGGGGGTCCCCGGTAGGAGTAGAAAGTAGAAGATTATTTGTAGAAAGTAAGACCTTCCTTGTTACTTGGTACCTGTTACTCGTTACTATGTTGTCCCCACCGTTCTTACGGTATGCCTACCTGGCTTTTGTAGATCCTGAATGTTTCTGGAGCGTTGTCGGGGTCGAACTGGCTGTAGATGATGCCGCCATCCAGGTCCGGAAACCCCTCGCACGCGCCTGTTCAGACGCGGTGAGATCCTCCACATAACTCTGCTTGCCAAGCCGTAGCCTTGGCGAAGGCTGGCGGAGCCCCTTCGGTTCGGGAACATAAAATCTGAGGTTCGAAGTGAGTATGTATTCAAGGGACACCAAACCTTAAAACCTAAGATACGACCCCAAGGTACCAAGATACGACCCCTAGGTAGACCCCAAGGTATTCACCTATGGACCTCGTTAGTTACTTTTAGGAATTGTTCTAATTAATTTTTGTCGACCATATATCCCAAGCCGCCCATTTACACGAATTACATAGTATTCACCGAGAGCACTATTTTCATTATAATATCTAACTTCGTCCTTAACTTTTTTAGTTTTGAGAAAGCTAATCCTTGAACTTCCATCATAAGACCTCCTCAAAATAAAACACTTTGAATCATCTTTAATAATTATAAATTTTTCATACTTTCCAGCAGGAAGTCCAGGTATAGAACCCTCCCATTCACCTAAAATGTTGACTGCATCGGGTACCAAAACGACCTGATATTCTACAGAATTATAATCCTTTGCTAAAATTACTTCGGGTCGTTTATACCCGAAATTTTCAGCATATATGTATCCAGTCACTTCTCCATCTGTGCTTACTACTTCATACCAACCGTCCAAAAATTTACCAATCCTGAATTGTACCCCCACCTTTAATACCTGTACAATATTGGACTGGCTGGACGGAATTTCTCTCACGTTTACTTCCGCGTATGTGTAGAATGCAGCATCCGCACCTACAGACATGATAAGCGTAAAAGCAATAAGCACATTAACCGCAATTATAAAAAACGACTTCATTTTCTCGCCCCATTAAATCCCAATTATTACTCAAATAAATATTTCAGCATCAGCACCTCCACATGTCTAAACAGGTCTCACCCGCATTCACACTAATAGGTTGAAACGAATCCAGGTTCCTCTGGAGGTTCCTCTGGTGTCAGGGCACTTTTCTTCAATTATATCAGCAGTGACTATGGTCACATAGTGTTAAAAGCTAAGTCGGTTCTACCTTGTGGTCTTATCTTAGGGTTTAAGGTTTTGTGTTATATACCGCTTTGAGTACCCCCATGGCGTCCCTTTGGCAGGACTTTTGCTCATCTCCTTTCAAACTCACACATAAAACAATAGTTGTAACCTTCCCGAACTTCGACACCGGCCACCCTGTCCATGTACTCAACCCCGAGGTGGTCGATGAACCACTGGAAAACCTCGTTGGATCGTTAGGCTACAAGGCGTGTGAGTTCAGGGTTGTTGAGCTCCAGACCGGCCTTAATCATGTCCTGGTACATGAGCTCCGGCGAATCTGTAAACCCGTACTTTTTCTGGAGCGCTGTGCCGGCCGCGGCGATACCCCCATCGCTGACAACTGAGTTCCCCCCGGGGGGCCTTCATCTTCTCCAGCACCACGACCGAAGCCCCGGTTTCCCGCGCCTCGATGGCAGCCGCGAGCCCGGCGAACCAGCTTCCGATGAGGACCACGTCAAATGTATCAGTAGACCTTTCCATTAGCAGCTCCTGTTCCATGCCCTGGGGAGGTGTATGAGCACCTCGGCGCGGGCAATTTTTCCCCTTGGGTCAGAATAAATACTGTTAACACAATAGCGTTTACGGTGCCGAAGTGTAAGCAGCTCTAGTTCGCAATATACTACCCGGCAATGATAAAATTCATACTCTGAAACAAATTGTGGGGGTTTTAAAATGCATTACAGGATACTGCGTCAGCTGGCATATTTTTCGGTGCGCGTCTTCTTCCGGCGCATCGAGGTGGAAGGGGTCGAGAACGTGCCCGAGTCGGGCCGACTTCTTCTGGGGGATGGGGGATGCCACCGGAAACGAAGCCGGCCGAATGAAACAGCCGCTCAAGATGTGGGTTCTGCTGCCGGTGGAAAAGCCCGAGGAATGAGCAAAGACTAGTCCCTGGAGCCTAGTTCCTGGAGCCTAGCTCCTGGTTCCTTAAAAGCAGTTCCTAGAACTTGGTTCCTGGTTCCTGGGCCAGCCACTAGACATTAGGCACTGTTTTTCCCAGGCACCAGGCACTGCCTTTCCAAGGTACTACTTTTCAGCCACAATTCAACTTCCAAACCCAAAAGTAGCCATCTCAAAGCTAACTAACGCTCTCCCCCGAGGAGGAGAAGGAGCCAGTTCTGTGCAATTGGTTTCCGGCGTTCCTCGATCTGCAGGTCCTTCAAGAAACCTCCCATAACCAGGGTCCTCGAAACGGCGATGGCCTGTTCCTGCATCCCCGGGTTGTAGAAGATGACGTTCTTTCCCGAGATCTTCATATCGGGGCTGGGATCCATCCCGGTGGGGTAGCCTCTCTTCTGCAGCGCACTGATGACCCGTTTTTCAGTTTTGCTGTCCGCAACACCCTCCGCGATCATGACCACGACGACTCCTGAGTAGGGCTTGACCGGGGTCTTCAGGATCGCTACCTCCTTCTTTTTCTCAGGCCCCTTGCTAACCACCTTCTCTTCCCTGACCTTCTTTTCATTAACCTTTGCCTTCACCGTTCCGAAGCGGACAGTGGCCGTAGCCATCATGCGCATATCGGCCGCTGCGTCCCCGCCGATGCCGTTCCCCACTGCCAGGCCCAGATCGACCCTCTCCGAATAGGCCCTGCGCACCCCCACCTGGAAATAGTTGTCGGAGACCTCGTCGTTACCGGGGACGCCGGAGTGCGTGTGCTTCGAACCGTGAATCTCCGCCACCAGGTTCCAGGGGCCCTGGAGGTTCTTCTCCATCCAAACACCGTAGAGCAGATCGGTGTCTGTCCCGCTCTCGGTGGCAAGATAGTTTTGGTAGCCGACGGTGGCCCCTGCCCTCGACTTCGCCGAACCGCCCGCAAAAGCCAGGCGCGCCCCCACAACCGGACTGTCCAGGGTGAAGGGGAAAAGATCTCCCTCGCCGGCTGTGGGAAGGATGGCCGACAGTTCACCGGAAACCCTGAGAGATGGGGTCCTTCCCAAAAGTCTCATGCGCGCGAAGAGACGAAGGTCAAGGAGTTCGGACTCGTTGAACTCGGGGTCTCTTATGATAAAAGGCGCGGTGATTCCCAGGAGAACTTCCTCGCCAAAACGGAAGGAGCCGGTCGTCGCAAAGATCACGTCCCAGTCGCCCGAGTCGTCGGCGTTGCGCAGGAAGTCCATGGACAGTCCCAGGTTCTGGAGTCCTCCCCTTTCCAGATC
>JALHUC010000213.1 GCA_022865845.1 bacterium
ACCCAGGAGCTGATCTACCGGCTCCACGAATTATATGACGAGGGAGAGGTGCCCCGGGTTCCCATCTACATCGACAGCCCGCTGGCAACAAAACTGACAAAAGTTTTCGGAGAGCACCCGGAAGTCTACGACCGGGAGACCCACAAGGTGTTTCTTGAGGAGGGTGAAAACCCCTTCCGGTTCCCTCAGATCAAATTCATCTCCTCGGTTGAGGAATCCATGGCGCTGAATCGTGATGAAACACCACATATCGTGATCTCGGCCTCCGGCATGTGTGAAGGCGGGAGGATCCTGCACCATCTCCGGCACAAGATCCACAACCCGAAACACACAATCCTCATCGTCGGGTTTATGGCCGAGAACACCCTGGGCCGCAGGATCCTCGAAATGGGCACCCGGGACCAGGCTTCCGGAAAAGCAGTCGAGCCGCCGATGGTCAGGATCCTGGGAAAGGAGTACCCCCTGAAGGCAAGGGTGGTTGAAATTGGAGGCTTCAGCGCCCATGCCGATCAGACCGAGATGCTCCGGTTCCTGAAGGAGTCCAACCTGAACATCAGGAAGATCGCCGCTGTCCACGGCGAAGAGCAGCAGACGCTGGCCTTCGTCCAATTCCTCAAAGGGGAAGGGTTCACTGTCATCGCCCCACGCGCCGGGGAAACGGTGCACATCAAATGAAGAGAGGACAGGAAAAGTCTCGGGTCGCGAGTTTCGGGTCTCGGGTCGCGAGGAAATTTGTCCAATCTCCGACGTCCGACCGACATACGGCATCTACTTGCTGCCCCATTATGGTATAATGCTTTAACGATTTGAAACCGGGTGGCGAGAGGTGGTCCATTACCATGGAAACGTTTCGGTCGAGACTCATCCCGGCCGTTTTATTTCTGGCCCTGGCTGTCCTTAATCCCCACGTTTGCGGCGCACAGGACCAGGGTTCGCCCCGCGACAACGACATTCAGTCCTATGGATCCTACTTCGGCATTGCCTTTAAAAACATCGAACTGGAAATCTCCGACCCGGACACCCTCAAAACTTTTGCCTATCTGGAAGGGGACTTTGTTCCCTGGCCATATCTCAGCTTCCGGAGCCCCACCAGATATATCGAGGAGAGCCGGTTTGGCTGGCTCATGGAATATGGACTTTCCGGATTCCGCATAGACAGGCAGTCGGAACCGTTCTCCATGACGGAAGCGACCGACATGGGCACATCGGCTGAAGGCTGGTTTCTCTACGCCGTACCGACCCTCACCTGGGACGCGTCAAAAGACCTCAAAATAGGACTTGGACTGGGCGCCGGAATCCTGTCGGTGAGAGGCGACGCCCTCATTTACGACCCCTTCCCCACCGTCACCAGGATCGATTACGATTTCACCAAACTGGCATACGGGGGTTATTTTCTCACCGAATATGTGCTTGGGAACTTCATGTTCGGCATCCATGTCGGTGTTCTCTTTGCGGAAAATGGCCCCTACGAATACAGCATCGCCGAAGGATCGGTGATCGTCGCTTACCGCTGGGCGCTTTAGAGGAGGGGCGGAAAGTTCCGGTCCAAGTCCTGGTCCTGGTCCTGGTCTAAATCTACCGCCCGGGCACCCGCAGTGCACGCGAGCGCACTCGTAAACTACTATTCCTATTACACCGGCAACCCGCCCTTGACTAATCACCCTCATGGGTCATAAACTTTTCCTACTAATATAGGGGGCCTTTCACAAGGGAGTGTGCCATGGAGCGTTCGTTCACCGTTTCACCTGTACGGATAAGCCTTTTCACTTTGCTAACCCTGATCATGATCCTTTCCGGCTGCGCCGGAGCCATCCAGCAAAGTTATTATAAGGGCAGCCTGGGAATGAACACCGATGGTATGACACCGGTAAAGGATGACACGAAAAAGTTCGACTTCATGCTCCCCTCGGGGTGGGCGGAAGTGCCCCAGGACCAGCCCCTGCCGGAAAGCCTGGAGCTGCCCCGCCATCACAGGTCTGAATACGAGGGAACGGTAACCTACCGCAAGGACGACCGCGGGTCTATGGTCCTTTTCTGCCGTATTTATGGGAACACGGATTATCTCATCGAGAAATCCCTGTTTGAGATATCCCCTTCGGCTGTTGGCGTGGATGCCGGAGGTCTGGAGATCAAATCCTCTGGCTGGGACCCGAAATTTTACGAGTACACTTCGTCCGTGGTCGAAAAGGGCGAAAAGAAGGGGTTCACTTTCCTGTTCGGCAAAAAGATGCAGGGGACCTTTGCCCTGTACAACTGTGACTATGTCGTCCTGGCCCGCAGCTCCTCCCTGGAAAACACCGAGGAGATCAAGAACGACTTCATCGCTGTCTTAAGATCGCTCAAAAATTAAGGAGATGGGATGAAAAGAAACTTCAGGCTCATCTCCTTTGTCCTTGCCTTTTTGCTGTGTGCCGGATCACTGCCGGCCGCTTCCGCGGACGATCAGAAAGCACAGGATAAGGCTTTACAGGAAGCAATCGAAAAGGCCGCCCACGAAGCAATAGAGAAGGTGCAGGGAGAACTCGACATTACCGCCTTCCTTGACAGAGTTGAATCCACCGCGGTGGATCTGCCCCCGATGAAGGAAAGCCTGGTACTCTGGCAGGCCAAAATGAAACCGTGGACGGTAATGGATCTGCGGTTCATCGCCCCAAACCGGCTGCTGCTGACCCAATCGTCCAGCACGCCAGTCCTTGTGGACAGCAAAACAGGGGAGATCCTCTGGAAATACTTGCCGCAGGGGGGTGGGGCCATGGGTTACTACGACCTGGTGGCAGCCTTTTCAGACCTGGTTCTGATCCGCGATGATGATCAAAGGGACGGCCTCACAACCCTGACGACCATGAGTGCCGAGACCGGCAAACAGCAGTGGTCTGTCCAGTACGAAAACAAGAAGCGGACTTTCCAGTTCCTGCCGGTCCCGGCGGCAGATGTGGTCCTGGTTGTGGAGCTGGAGAAGAAGAAAGCTACCTTGAGAGGGCTTGAACTTACAAGCGGTCAGGAGAAATGGGAGCAGACATTCAAGATCCAGAAAGGGGGGCACCCCACCCCGCCCCTGGTCAGACCCGGTGAAGTCTGGAGCTATTATGGGCATGCTATGCGCCTGGATCCGGCAACAGGAAAGGTTCTGTGGGAGAGAAAAGATGTTGTCCCGGATAACCATTCACCCCCACCGAAGCTGGAAAACAACAAACTCTATTTGATCGACAAAAATAAAGCGATGCATATCCTGGACCCTGAAACTGGTGAAACGATCCTCACCGCTCCTTTGGATGCCAAGGCCAGGTTTACCAATATATATCCCACTACAGATAACATTTATCTCCGAGGCCAGGATGAGGGCGAAACCTGGTTTCTGGCTAAGAATGATCCAAAGAACGGCCAGGTGATCTGGAAGTACCTCAGCACCCAGGCAACGGTGAGCAATCTCATCGAGTACGGCAACCGGTTATATGTAGCCACCCCTGCAAAGGTACTCTGCCTCGACACCCAGACAGGCAGGGAGATCTTTTCCTCTGCAGCCACCCTCACGGGCCAGTCGTTCCCGGTGAGGCTTCGCAAGTTCGGAAGCACCATCGTTTACATCGGGGAGCTTGTCATCGCCGGCTTCGACGCCGGCACCGGGAAACAGGTCTACAAGGTGGGAATGACCCCGGTGTCCCAGGAGGCACACCTGGACGCGCTGGACAACTGGATAGGGATACTCCAGAAGCGGATCGGGGAACTTTCCAAGGCGATCTGGTTCGGCGGGGCTGGCGCCTTAGGGGACGCATTTACCAGCATGTCCGTTAACTCCCAGAACCTGTCCAACAGCTATTCGAACCAGGCCTCCAATTACCGCCTGAGTGCCGGGAGGTCGTATAACTCCTCAGCGTCGAGCGATTCCTGGAAATCAGCGACCTCGCAGGCTCAGTCCCAAATGAACAGTTCCTTTGCCCGTGCGGAGGCACAGATAGGGTTTTTCTTCCAGATGGAAGGGCTTAAGAACGCCATGCTTTCAAAGTCCATCGCCAAGGACCAGGAGGAGGTCACCAGGCTCAGCCTGATCCGAAATA
>JALHUC010000214.1 GCA_022865845.1 bacterium
AACCTCGTCCCACATTCCGGCAGGGTGCTTCTTTTTACTGTCAAAGTAGGTATTGCAGGCTTCTGTGGTGATGGTGAATCCGGAGGGAACCGGGAACTTGAGGTTCACCATGTTGGCTAACCCGGCCCCTTTTCCACCCAGAAGATCCTTCATTTTCCCGGTGCCGTCAGCTTTTCCATCTCCGAAATAGTATACATACCTCTTTTTTGACATATGCGACCTCCCTAAACTTTATTTTTCATTTTTATTTAAAGTCCCGTGAGAGCCCTCAGGCACCCCGGTTCTGGTCAGCACATCTTATATTGAGGCAAGCCGTCAAGATCTTAACTGAAGACTTTCATGGCGCAAAGTTTCCCGCACATGGAGCAAACATCGTCCATGTTCTGCTTTTCACCCAGCCTCTTTTTAACCTCTACAGGATCCAGAGCGTTAGCGATCTGGCCGTTCCAGTCCAGAGCTGCCCGGCACCGGGACATTGCCAGGTCCCTGTCAATGGCAGCCTGGTTCCCTCTGGCGATATCAACCGCATGGCCCGCGATCCTGCTGGCCATGACACCCCTTCGAACATCGTCCAGGTCCGGAAGGCAGAGGTGTTCTGCCGGCGTAACGTAGCACAGAAAATCGGCTCCCGCCATACCAGCAAGGGCTCCGCCTATGGCACCCGTTATGTGGTCGTAACCTGCCCCGATGTCGGTTACCAACGGCCCCAATACGTAGAAAGGAGCCCCGTGACATAACCGCTTCTGGAGAACCACGTTTGCCTGTATCTGGTTGAGGGGGACATGCCCGGGACCTTCAACCATGACCTGCACTCCAGCTTCCCACGCACGCAGGGTCAGTTCACCAAGTGTAATAAGCTCCTGGAGCTGGGCAGGGTCGGTGGCGTCTGCTCCACACCCGGGCCGGAGCCCGTCACCCAGGCTGATAGTCACGTCGTGTTTTTTGAGGATCTCGAGCATCTCATCGTAACGGGTATAAAGGGGGTTCTCCTCCCCTTCCCTTTCCATCCAGGCTGCGAGGAGCGATCCTCCGCGGCTGACGATGCGTGTCACCCGCTTGGAACTGCGTACCTTTTCCACGCATGACCGTGTTACCCCGCAGTGTACGGTAACAAAATCGATCCCGTCCTCAGCATGTCTTTCGATGGCCTCCATAAGCTCATCGGGGGTGAACATGGATGGATCACCCTTCTTTTCGTAGGCGTGCAGCGCCGCGTCATACATGGGTACTGTGCCTACGGGTATGGTGGACCGCTTTACGATCTCTTTCCTCAGCTCACCGGCCCCTTCCCCGGTGGAAAGGTCCATCACCGCATCTGCTCCAGCGTCGATAGCAGCCTCGAGCTTGGAAAGTTCCAGCTCAGGGTCGTTGCATGCGAGACTGGTGCCGATATTGGCGTTAACCTTTACTGTAAAAGGCTTGCCGATGCCCTTGGGTTTTAAGGATTTATGAATGGGGTTCGCCGGAATGGCCGATTCCCCGCAAGCCAGGGAGGCGCACACCTCCTCCACGCTGAGGCCCTCCTCGGCCGCAACGTAACGCATTTCTTCCGTGATCCGTCCTTCAAGTGCCGCTATTCTCTGCGTGCTCATTTTTTAAACTCCATTTGTTATAACCTCGTAAAAAGTCTCTTCGAGCCGTTTTACGAGGCGGTCACGCCTTGGGCGTGATCGAGGGAGCGAAGTGAATTCGTCCCACGCCACAGGCGTGGCCCTCTCCCCAGTCCCGCCATCGGCGGGACTGTTTGACGGACTTTCTACAAGTTCGTCAATTGCGGGGTCTCGTTGTTGTCAAATATCCAGATGATCCATGCCAGTCCCCGTTCATCCCCAAGCACTGCACTGCTGATGACGGTCACCTGTACCTCTGGTTTAAGTATAGCGTAAAGCCCTGCCTCCTCCGAGCAAACCTGATTCCGCCGCTTTTTGACTAGGCGCCGCGGTAATGCAGTTCATCTTTGACCGGTGTCGGGGCGGCTGTCTTTTCCGCTATTTCCAGTATCGTCTTCTTCTCCTCGGCCTTGTGAATGGTACCCTTGAGAACGATCTCTTTCCCGTCATGAACGACCTCGAGGGTGGGTATAAAGCTGCTCAGACCTGTTATGATCTGGGCTTTGACCTTGGATGCCAGAGCTGTCTGTCCAAGCTTTTCCTCAGCATTGGAAGTAAATTTTTTGTCCTTGGCTTCAAGTTCGCCAAGGATCATTTTGACGACTTCATCCTCGCTCAGGTTCCCCATATCGAAAACGATGTCGTAGTATTTGGCCTTTGTCCAATCCTTGTGATAGATCGCCTTGAGGTAGGCTGACCTTTCTTCGTCGGCATTCTCAAGCATCTCGCGGGCAGTCTCTGTGTCCACAGCATCTTTCTTGACGATGTTCTCCACCCTTTTATCCATGGGAGCCATGATGCGAACACGGAGGGCGTAAGGAACGTCGCTGAGCATCCAGTTCCCTCCTCGTCCCATGAGGACCACGTTGTTTCTGGTGGCGTGCTGGAACATGATACTTTCCTTCAGAGCGACGAACCCGGCAAAGGACAGGTCGTACCTCTCCCACAATGAGGGCTTATGATCATCCATCTCCTTGCCCCACTTGGCCCATTCTTCCCCGTATTCGCCGATCTCGTCAAAGATCGCTTCCCTCGCTACAAATTCATATCCGAGCTTCCCGGCAACCTTCTTCGCGATCTCTTCGCCGCCGGCACCGCTTTCCCTGCCTATGGTCAATATAGCCATTATTTTTCCTCCTCAGTTACCGGGCTCTGATCCTGGTTTGCTTCACCTGCCTCGCCGCTATCAACGACTGCTTCATTGGCTTTACCAGAAGGACCATCAGCGGCCAGTTTTTCCTCCCTGGTTACCTTCATCTTGAGGAGCATCTTGCCGAGAACAACCACTCCGATGGTGAAAAAGATCTGTACACCGATATCAACAGCGTGGGA
>JALHUC010000215.1 GCA_022865845.1 bacterium
CCCGGCTGAGCATCTCAACAGCCCTCTCTTCGTCCCAACCGGGAGGAATGTGCACCTTCTCGATGCCTACCCGCTTGAGTTTGCGGCCCTTGCGCCCCGAAACCAGCCCCCGGGCTCGCCCCTTGTCAGCCTCAAGAGCGTCGGCCCGGAACTTTACGATGACGTGTCCCCGGGAAATGGAATCGTCCTTACCTTTTCCCCTGTTAATGCCAGCTTCGCCTGCCGTAAGAATCAGAGGGACCAGAACCAGTACAAGTATGATCGTTCCAAAAAGTTTTTTCATTCAGGGCCCATTATGCCTCTCGTTATTTCTATTCCGTTATTTTTCTTCCAGCAGTTCTACACGGTAGTCAGGCTCAACGTACAGAACTTCTGAGTAGGCCTGAAAACGCTCTATAGCCTCCGGTACATCCATCCCATCGGGCAGCTTTACCAGATGCAGACCGGTCCTTTTCAATACCTTCTCTACCCTGCACCCCTCACCCTCGATTATCAACAAAGCCTTCTCCGGGGCTATTCCCTCCAGGAACTGCACCAGGACCCGGCCGGGTATGTAATCCGGCTGTGGGGGCTTGCGGGAAAATCCCCATGAAACGCCCGCGGAGACGGCAAGGAGGACTACTATCCAATATAATGTGAAGCGTTTTCGCCTATTTGACATTTTATCAGCTCCAAAAAAAAAGTCCTTCCCATTGAAAGACCCCGTTTAAATAATAACCATTTTTATTGGGAAAGGGAAAGGGGGAAAGGCCGTGATTCGTAACTCGTGATTCGTAATTGGAAGGATTCGGAACACAGAACGCAGAACACAGGACGCAGGAGAAAATCTATCGCTGACAGCTATTAGCTGGTCGCTGATCCCTTTTGGAATTTGGAATTTGAAATCTGGAATTGCCGTTACATAGTAACGGCCGGCTCCCCCACCGTCCCTCGGACCTTGAAACTGACACTCCCGTCGGCCCTGGGTCGCGCACCCATCAATGTAAATACCGGAACCAGGCGTTCCCGGTATTCTGGACCCGGCGTAAGCTCCACGGTGATGTTAAGGCGCGAAGCCATGAAGTTGGCAGGGGGAATTCTTATATCACCCCGGGCAGTACCCGCAAGATCCCCCTCTATGGCGTTTTCCCCCAGGGTCAGGATGTTATCCTTTACAGTGGCAACGGCCATTAAACTGGATATATGAAAGGGAGCTAAACCCAGTGTCTCCAGGAGGTCTCCACTCATCTCAATGGGTTCCGATGTTATCCTCACTGCACCGCTGGAAACACCCTTGGAGGCATCAGTCGACAGCAGGTTCAGGGACACGCCTACCTTCCCCTTCAAACGCAGGGAGAAGGGCATGATATCTTCCGGTAGTTCGGAAAGGTCTATTTCAATCCTTCGGGCATCAAGATCCCAGCCTTCCCCGGATGAGACAACGGTCAAACTGGAATCGAGCCAGGGGTTTTCAAGACGTACGTCAGCACCCTTATTCCCTGAAAGGAGACTGAGGAAGCGCATCCCCACAACCGCCCTACCCATGTCCACTGATCCCTGGCCTACATCCAGAGTTACTTTTCCCACCTCCAGGGATAGCGGAGGCTTGAAACGGACATTTTCAACAGATACGGCACCTTCGGAGGCAGCAAACAACAATCCGTTCACCTGATCCGTCAGCCTTTCGGACGGATAGTTGAGCAGCATAAAAAGGAGAGTAAAAAAGAGAAAGAGAACTACGTATACTATAGAACGAAGGATGGCCTGGCGGTTCATCGGGTCTCCAATGTGGTCACAAGCAGAGTGGTGTCAAGGAGGGCAGGGTCATCGAATCGGGTCTTGATCCTCAACCTGGTGGTCATTGCCCTGTGCGGTCCAGTCTCAATGGCTTCAATGAACTGCACCAACCCCTTGAGATCTATCTTTTCCACCCGCATTTCAACGCTGGATTGGACTATCCCTGATTCCAGTTCGCTGGTGAACGGTTTCATGCTGGCGATCCTGTCGGCCAGGCCCAGTTTCCTAGCATTACCTTCCATAGCCGCCAGGAGTGACATATCCGAACTTCTGGACGCTACCATCTTTTCCATATCCACAAGGGAGGACTGCAGGGAGCGGTACTCGGAGGCATATTCGTTAAACTGAACCAGATCCTGGTGCTTGTCCTGAGCCATTCTGAGGTACCGCTGTCTTTTTTCCAGGGCAGGGTTGACGATGATCCCAAAGATGAGAGCCGACCCCACGAACAGAGCAGCCCCAAGGGCAAGCCACTTCTCCCGGTCTGAAAGTTTCGAGAATAAGCCCCACATGTTAGCGGACCTCCATCTGCAGACGGAAGGTCACCTTGTTGATATTGGCACCGACCCTTGCGTTCTGTACCTGAACCTCGGCAAAAAGAGGCTCTGAATCCAGTGCCCCCTTGATCCGATCGACAACATCGAATGAGGAAACAGATCCGTCAAGCCGCAGTTTGTTTGAATCGTAAGACAGCTCCTCCAGTTTAAGGGGAACATCTTCAGGAACAGCAGCGCTCAATGCGGCAAGGACCAACAGGGCCCCGCGCCCCTCCAGTCCGGACAGAGTCGCCATCTTTCTTTTCAGGTCATCCAACTCCCCTTTTATATGACCTGCCTCCTGCCCGGGCTGGTGCCTCGCTCCCGGAAACAGCTCTTTGAACTCCAGTTCCAGCCGGTTATTAAGGTTCTGGTACTCCCCGCGGGCCTGGTTGAGACTGGTGATGAGGCTGGTCACTCCCAGTAATCCAAGGATGAGCAGCAGTGCTAAGGTTCTCAGGATAGGAGTCCTGAGCCCGGCAAAGTGTGTTACCTGTTTAAAGGACCCCTGACGCAGATCGAAGGAAAGGGATTCCCTGGCCCCAAGGCTGCCCAGCGCCAGACCAATAGCGGCCACATTTTGGGCCGTGTCTGTCTCAACCCCGGCTGCACTTTGCACGATATCAAGATCGGACATGGGCTTGATTCGCAGCG
>JALHUC010000216.1 GCA_022865845.1 bacterium
ACCTTGGACCTTGGACCTTGGACCTTGGACCTTGGACCTTGGACCTTGGACCTTGGACCTTGGACCTTGGACCTTGGACCTTGGACCTTGGACCTTGGACCTTGGACCATTTCTTCCCCCTGGAGGCTTCACATGCTGAGGCTTATCGCTAAAACGCTGAAGGTACTGAACTCCGAGACCGATCCGGGACAGATCAGCCTGGCTCTTGTCCTTGCCATGATCATGGGGTTTTCCCCTTTCTTCAGTCCCCACAACCTCATCGTCCTGTTCCTGGTGCTGCTGCTGAAGGCCAACCTCTCCTCCTTCATCCTCGGGCTCGCCCTTTTCGGGTCCCTGGCTTACCTTCTGGACCCTTTGTTTCACCGCGTCGGGCTTTTTCTCCTGACGGCCGACCCCCTCGTCGGGATCTGGACCGCTCTATACAATACCCTTCCCGGGCACCTTGACCGGATCAACAACACCATCGTCGCCGGGAGCCTTGTGGTCGCCATGCTTCTGGCCGTCCCCGCCTTCCTGCTTTTTAACCTGCTCGTTCTAAATTACAGGGAACGGGTGATGAAATGGGTTGAAAAGAGCCGGATCGCCCAGGCTTTCAAGGCTAACCGGTTCTACCGGATCTACCAATCTGTGAGCGCCTGGGGAGGTGACCGATGAAACGGTGGATAAGGCCTCAGGGCATTGTTGTCTTTTTTCTTCTCGTCGCCGCCTTGGCGGCCCTGTCTTTCATCTTCTCCGGGACCATCGTGAAGCGTAGTATCGAAAAGGCCGGAACTGCTGTTGCAGGAGCCAGGGTTGATGTCGGTCACGCCCGCCTGTCCCTGTCTCCCCTCGGACTTATATTAACGGACCTGCAGGTTACCAATGCCCTCCGTCCCATGGAGAACACGGTCCAGGTGGACCGCATCGCCTTTAACATGGACTCCGGGGCCCTCCTGCGAAGAAAGGTGCTCGTTGAGGAAATGGCCCTGGAGGGCATGGCCTTTAACACGCCCAGGAAAAGTTCGGGAGCTGTCGTAAAACCTGCAAAAGCCCAGGGCGATTCCGATGGTGGTTTTAAACTGCCGGCTTTGAAAACGCCCCCTGTTTCCGAGATCCTGGCACAGGAAGACCTTCTTTCCGTTCAGCGTTCCAGGGTTCTTCAGGAAAGGGCTGCGGCCGACCAAAAGCATATGGAAATTGCCCGAACCAGTCTTCCCGACAAGGCCAGGGTCGCCCAGTACCAGAAGCAGCTCGACACATTGCTTTCCGCCAAAGGCCTGACCAAGGCGCGGGTCGATGAGGCCAAAACCTTGCAGAAAGAGATCCGCGGCGAGAGGGACAGAGTCCAGGCCGCCGAAGACCAGGTTACCGCAAGCCTTTCGAGCCTGAAGACCCAGTTGAAAGAAGCCAGGGGGTCGGTGGGTGAGGACGTAAGCCGCCTTAAGGAAAAGTATGCCTTGTCCCCTGAAGGCCTTGCCAATATTACACGGACCCTCTTAGGCGACGCTGCGGGGTTGTGGGCCGACAGGGGAGTGCAGGCTTTAAAGCTCCTCAGCTACCTCCCGTCCATGTCGGACCAGGACCCGAAAAAAGCGCAGCCGCCCAGGGGAAAAGGTGTCGACGTCCCGCTCACAGACAGGATGCTCCTGCCTGGTCTCTGGGTCAAAAGGGCGGCCCTTTCCCTCACGGTTCCTTCAGGCGTCATCGCCGGCGAGGCTGTGGATATGTCCTCTGACCAGGCGCTGCTCAAGAAGCCGGCCACCTTCAAGGTGTCCGGTAGGAATCTGTCTGGCGGGGCCTCGCTGATGGCCGGCGGGATCCTCGACCGCACCGATCCCGCCGCGGCCAAGGATGAGTTCAATCTTAATTATGACGGATGGCAGGTGGCCGACCTTAAACTGTCCGGCAGTGAAAGTCTGCCTGTCACCCTGCGCAGGGGCTCTGGAACAGTTGCAGGCAATGTGATCATGAGGGGCGAGGCTCTCGAGGGATCCGTTCGCGTTAACCTGTCTTCGGTCGCCATGGAAGCCGCGGGTACGAATGACAATTCCCTTTCCCGTGCCATGAGGGCGGCTCTTACAGGGGTACAGAAGTTCTCCATTAATGCGGACGTTACCGGGACGCTGGATGACCCCAAAGTCCGGCTTACTTCCGACCTTGACCGCATATTAAAGGACGCTGTCGGCAAGGCCGCGCGGGAAGAGGCGGACAAGCTTGAAGCAGGCCTGAGAACAGCCATCGAGGAAAAGACCGGCCCGGCCCTGGCAGAGGCCCAGAAGTCGCTGCAGGCTCTGGAATCGGCAAAAGCCCAGCTTGCAGCTGTAAAAGTGGATCTCGAGGAGGCACTGAAGGCCAAGGCGGCGGTGAAGCTGCCGTTTTAGTTGAGCACACAGAACGCAGCACGCAGCACGCAGAAGGGAAACGAGCGGCTTAGTGCACTAGTGCACTGGTGCACATGTGCACTTTCTTTTTAACAGGGATGTAGGGGATAGAGGGGATGGGGAAAAGACAAACCGTCATTCCGGAAGTCCTGCCAAAGGCATGACTATCCGGAATCCAGCAATGCACAGTTCCTGTAAAAGCGTTGTTTAATCCAACACGAAGTACACAAAGTTTAATTAAGTTTTGGGCTGAAAGCTGAGAGCTATTAACTCTAAGCCATTCAGTCGATGAAAACATTTGGGTTTTGGACTGCTTTTTCGCCCCCTCGCCCTCTCGCCCACTCTCCCCCTCCAATATCCTTTACGCCCTCCGCCCTAGGTTCCCTCCTGGGTACCGGGTACTGGGTACTGGGTACTATCCAATCGCCTTTTAATATCTTCAACCATTTCCCTCAGACTTTTCTTCTTCAGCGCGCTCACCGTCAGGGCGCCGTACCTTTTTTCAAGGTTAGGCAGGACGCTGCTTTCTACCAGGTCGCCCTTGTTGAGCACCAGCATAGTGGGAATGTCGCTTAATCCCAGCGCCTCAAGGGTCTCCTCCACAGTGACGATCTGCTCACCGAGGTTCTCGGCAGAGGCGTCGGCAAGGTGCAGAATAAGATCAGCGTCTCCGATCTCCTCGAAGGTGGCGGCGAAGGCCTTTACCAGGTCCGGCGGAAGATCGCGAATGAGCCCCACAGTATCGGTGAGGATGCAGAGGGTTCCTTCGGCGGTGGTCAGGCGGCGGCTCACCGGATCCAGCGTGGCGAACAGCTTGTCTTCGGCGACCTCATCGGCGTTGGTGAGGGTGTTCAGAAGAGTGCTCTTGCCCACGTTGGTGTAGCCCACGATGGAGACGATGGGTGTCCGGTCACCGTCTCTTTGCTTGCGGCGGGTTTTCCGTTCCTGAGTGAGGTGGCCCAGTTCCTTTTCCAGCTTTCCTATGCGCTGACGGATATGGCGCCGGTCCACCTCGAGCTTGCTCTCTCCAGGACCCCTCGTGCCGATGCCGCCGGCAAGGCGGGACAGGGCGGTTCCTTTACCAACCAGCCTCGGCAGGAGGTATCTCAACTGGGCCAGTTCCACCTGGATCTTCCCGCCTCTGCTTTTCGCGTGCTGGGCGAAGATGTCAAGTATGAGCATGGTGCGGTCAAGAACCTTTAACTCGGTCTTGTCGGTGATAGCCCTCAGCTGCGACGGGGAAAGTTCCTGGTTGAACACCAGTGTGTCCACGGCCTGGTCCAGCGCGTCGATACTGATGTCGCTCAGTTTTCCCTGTCCGATGATGGTGCGCGGGTCTGGTTTGCTCCTCTTCTGCAGGATGGTGTCAGTGACCGTAAGGCCCGCCGTCCTGGCAAGCTCCTTGAGTTCCAGCATGGACTCTTCGGCCTGATCCGCATTCTGGCCGGTGATGCCCACGAGCATGACACGGGGGACCCCCTCGGTGACGATGCCGGTGATCTGACGGCGCATCCAGTCTTCGGCCAGGTCAATGAGGGCCAGGGGGTTTTCCCTCAGCTCGTGGGGGTTGGAGTAAACTTCCGTGGTCCAGCGAGTGCTGTCGGTAGGGACGAGGTAGGCAAGATGGGTTTTGCCCGGCATACCGTCGGGCATTACATCGATGGCGACGATAAGGTCCAGACGTACGAGGAGGAGGTCGGTCATGTCCTCCCTGCTGAACCCTC
This sequence comes from bacterium, assembly GCA_022865845.1. Lineage (GTDB taxonomy): Bacteria > BMS3Abin14 > BMS3Abin14 > BMS3Abin14 > BMS3Abin14 > JALHUC01. The sequence goes on from JALHUC010000216.1 coordinate 4,085, forward strand.
CCGGCTCAAGGTGGGTGTGGATGAGGCGCAGCCCTCTGAGGTGTCCCGGGCTGAACCGGAAAAGGCGAAGGTCCGGGATGAGCACGCTGCGGCGGTCCCCGATAAGGATATGGGTAATGTTTCCGCGGCGGTCCAGCAGCAGGCCCAGCTGCCGTCCAGTTTCCCGGGACACCTCCGCCAGGCGGCGTGCCGTTTCCGGGGATATGATCTCTTTTGTGCTGGGTTTGCCCCGCCCGAGACGCTCGATCTTCTTGAGCAGCGCTGTTTTGATACCTGTGGTTTTTCCTTCGATCTTGGCTATGGTTTTCCTCCGGAATCAGAATTAAGTTATCAGTATACAGCAGTCAGATGAAAATCGCAGTTTCTGTAATAGCGATAGAATTTTAACCGCGGAGGACGCGGAGAAACGCGGAGAAAATCTTAATGCGGGAGTTAAGGAACTGTTTCTAACGATGCGATACGTTCTCTCTTACCGCTTTTACAGGAATTAGTGTTTCTTCGTGAATCATGTACTTGCGTGAGTGTGTGAAGAGATGATGCGTCAGAACTTTCTCACAGTTCTATTTACGCATCACCCACGTACGAGTATTTACGTGATTATGGCCGCTCTCTGCTTTCCTCCGCGTCCTCCGCGGTAAAAACATTGCTTTCATAGCAACCACGCCCTTCCCAAGACTTAAGCCTTCCTTTGCGTTCCGGATTCCTGCCCTGAGCCTGCCGAAGGGCCTACTCGGCGTTAAAAAAACCGCTTTTATAAAAACCGTGTCTTCAGTTTTAGATCTTGCACTTTCGCCAAATCGCTCATTCTGCCCTGAGTCCCGCCGATGGCGGGATCGAAGGGTCGCCCAGTCGCGATTTTCCTCAGCACTAAATTAGCTTTCCCCCTCAAGGAGGTGATCGCGTGAAACTCGTCAAAATCGTCAAACAGAGTAGAGGCGCTGCCAAGTGCTGCGGCTCCTGCTGATAAAAAAGCGCCAGGCCTAAAGCCTGGCGCTTTTTTATTCGTATAATAAGTCCTGAAAACAAAGGGTGTTGTTTTCACTTTGGACATTGGACATAGGACTTTCTTTACGCAAACCCTTGCAGCGATCCCACGGCAGCGAGCTTTTCATTTACATAATTACCGATGATATCTGCCAGGGGGTCGTCGATCTGGATGAACTGGCACCCCACTCCGGAAGGACTGTCTTCCCTCACAGTTCCCTGCCACTTGACCTTGGCTTTGGCGTTAATTATTTGTTCAATGCCCGGCAGGAAAAAGGTGATATCCATCTCCGCACCGACCAGGGGCGGAGGATCTGCTTCCAGAAAGACCCCCCCTCTTGATATGGTGTGGATCCACAGCTGTCTTACTTTACCGTCATGGATAACATTAGCAAGCAGGTGTGTGGGTATTCTTGCAAAACGGCGCTTGGCAATGACAACGGTTCTCTCTATGGCATCGAGAAGCTCATCCCTTTTGAGAGGTTTGGACACAAAATCATCACAGCCGGCAGCAAAGCACCGCTCCCGCAGCTCCGGATCCTGGGTCGAACTCAACATAATGATGGGGATCGTGTTCGTCAGGGGGTCCGATTTGACTTTTCGGCAAACCTCGTCTCCATTCATGCCGGGCATGAGGAGGTCCAGCAGGACCAAAGTAGGGCGATCTGAACGGATGGCGACGAGAGCTTCGGTACCGGACCGGGCGGTGGAAACGCTAAAAGAACTCCTGTTCAGATAGCTTTTTTGAAGGTCGAGGAAAAGTTCAGTGTCATCTACAAGGAGGATCTTCATTTTGCGCGGTCGGTCCTTTCCCATGCTCAGTAGTTGAGATATTATGTAGACAATAGATTTATCAAAAGTGATTGTTTAGGAAACCGTCGGCAGTGTCAAGTAGTTGGTCCACCCTGGAAGGGGTTAAACCTGCCTGGATAAAGAAAGGAAATGGTCTCCGAAATGAACGACACCTGGCTGAATTTCATCTTTCGTGGCGGTGTTCTCATGGTTCCTATCGTTCTTGGCTCGGTTATCGGGCTGGGGCTGATCCTGGACCGGTTCAATGTGTACCGCAGGTTGAAGCTTGAGGGTTTCGCGGTGGTCGGTGGTGTGAGGCAGGCTCTGGGTCGGGGTGATATAGCAGCGGCCATAGGCCACCTTGAGGGCGATGAGAGTGCTGGAGGCCAGGTCCTCATGGAGACGCTGATGCGGTACCATGAGGGTTCAGGGAGCGTTCAGAGCTCCTTTTCCCTGGCAGCCGGGGAACTGATAAGGAAGATGGAAGTCTCCCTCAGGGGGCTTGCCACTGTGGCTGCGCTTACCCCTCTTCTGGGATTGCTGGGCACGGTAATCGGAATGATCCGGGCTTTTATGGTGATAGAGGGACAGGGTGCCAGCGTGAGCCCCGCACTGCTTGCCGGCGGCATATGGGAAGCGCTGCTCACAACGGCAGCGGGCCTTACTGTGGCCATACCCTGCCTTATGTTCCACAACCTCTTCCTGGGACGTATCGAACGGGTGGAGGGAGAGTTGAGCCGAATGGCGACGGAGCTTGAAGATGTGGTCCGCTCCTGAGTCAGCAAGGTTCCGTCCGCAGCGAAGGCCGACCCTGGAACTGGGGATGACCCCTCTTATCGATATCGTTTTTCTCCTCCTGATATTTTTCATGCTGACATCCCGCTTTGTGGTCCAGGAGGGGATACAGGTCGATCTGCCGGTAACAGACCGTACTCACACCCTCCCTGCGGAGAAAACCCACAGGATAACTGTTCGATCCGGAGAAGTGCTTGTGATGGACGGCAGGGCCATGACGGTGAGAGAGGTGGATCTTTATCTGCGGGATCAGGACGCCGCTTATTTCGGGACACCTTTCGAGATCCTCGCGGACAGGAGTGCTTCTGTCCAGACCGTTATCTCCCTTCTGGAAATGTTAAGGGATAAAGGTGCCTCCCGGGTTACTTTGGGCACTGAGCATTCCGGTGAAAGGTAGTCTTGATAAGGCTGTATCTAAGTATCTAAGTGTCTTGTAAGTTCAGAATGTAGAACGCAGAATGCAGAACGCAGGATAAATCTTCAAACCCCAAACCCAAAATCCAGAACATTGGCCCGTCATTCCGGGTAAATCTGTATCTAAGTATCCAGGTGTCGAAGTGTCTAAGTAAATCCCAGGCACCAGGTACAAGGAACTGCTTTTAACCGGAATCCAGTCGCTCTTGCCTGCCACGGCGAAGCTGAAAGCGAAGACGGGTCATCGCGAGCTGACACCATGCGAAGCGATCTCGGTTTACATGCAAGCGACTAAAGTTTTAACGCAGAGGGCCGCTGTTAAAATCGTTAATTTTGGGTAAAGGCCAGTTGCTATAAAGGCGATGCTTTTTCACCACAGAG
>JALHUC010000217.1 GCA_022865845.1 bacterium
TAGAAAAAGGCCGCCCCGAGAGCAAAGGCCACAGATCTGTCCAACCGCCTGAACGGATCAGCCATGGCCGACCAGCTCACGCTTTTGAACTGGATCACGTAAGCCCCGAAAATTATTAGACCGATACCGGCAAATCCGGCCACGGCCAGCCTTTCTCCCAGAAAAATAGCTCCCCACAGGGGAACCAGGGCCGGGGCCATGGTGGTCAACGGGTAAATTACGGAAAGGTCTCCGCTTCGGTAGCCTCCCACCACTCCCAGGTGGTAGAGGGCAAAGAAGAACGCCGCGCCAGTAAGGGGAAGCAGTAGTCCGGGAGTTGCCTTAACCTGTTCCAAGGCCGATAGTCCCAGAAAAGGCGTCAGACCCACCGCCATCATGACGTGTGCCAGGGCGAGAAGGCTGAAGCGGTCGTTAACATGTTTTATAACCGCGTTCCATATTGCGTGGAATAAGGCGGAGATGAGAATCAGGAAGAGGGCGGAGGAAGACATAATCAGGAATAGGGGAGGATGAAGGAAGAAGGATGAAGAAAGTGGGCTTCACCAGAGTATTGGTACATTATTCCTCCTACCTCCTCCCTCCTTCGTCCTTCTATTTCAATCTCGGATCGACCGCATCTCTGAGGCCTTCCCCCACAAGGTTATACGCGGTCACCGTCAGGAAGATCGCGGCTCCCGGGAAGATAGTTAGCCACCAGGCAAAGTCTATGTAGTGTTTGGACTGGGAGAGAATCTCACCCCATGAAGGCGTTGGGGGCGGCACACCGAAGCCCAGGTAGCTCAGTGAGGACTCCACCAGGATTGCTCCCGCCACCCCGAAAGTGGCGGACACGAGAACCGGAGCCAGGGAGTTGGGCAGGATGTGACTGAAGATAATGCGAAGGTCGGATGCTCCCACTGCCCTGGCGGCGGTGACATAATCCAGTTTCCTCTGTTTGAGAAACTCACCTCTCACGAGACGAGCCACCCCCGGCCATCCAGTAATACCCAGGATGATCATGATGTTGTAGATACTGGGCTTGAGGAACGCCATCACGGTAAGAATAAGAAAGAAGGTAGGGAAACACATCATCACCTCGATGGACCTGCTGATAACCACATCCACCTTTCCGCCATAGTACCCCGCCAGGGCCCCCAGGAAGATCCCAATGAAGGTGTAGATGGAAACCGCCACGAAACCCACGGAAAGGGACACCCTCGATCCGAAGATCATCCTCGCCATGACATCCCGGCCCCTGTCATCGGTGCCAAGCCAATGGCCTCCGCCGGGGGGCTCCAGGTTCTCCGTCAGGTTGATCTCGGTGGGGCCATACTTGACGGGAGGGTTCAGGGCCCAACCCCGTTGGGAAGCACCTGCCTGATCCCAGGCCAACCGGGCTTTGTTGGTCACAGCGGGAAAGACAAGTTCATGGTCCACCACTGCTGCTATGGGCCGACTGCCGGCCAGAAAGGGCGCGCCCAAAGCAATAACGAATAGAGCGAGCACAAAAATCAGACCCACGATAGCCACCCGATCACGCCGGTACTGGTTCCAGACCAGCCTCGTGTAACTCTGTTTCTTCGGCGCACTTCTCACGCTTCAGCCTCGTAGGTGATGCGCGGATCGGCCCATACGTAAAGGAGATCCGATATAAGAATTCCAACCAGGGTGAGTAAAGCTGAGATGGTGGCGATTGCCATAACTACCGGGTAGTCCCTGGAGAGCACCGCCTCGAAACTGAGCTGACCCATCCCCGGGATGGAAAAGATGCTCTCGATAATGATGCTACCCCCTAGCATACCAGGAAGAAGGTAGCCCATGAGGGTGATGATTGGGATGATGGAGTTGCGCATGGCGTGCTTGAAAATGACGAGTTTTTCAGGGAGACCCTTGGCCCGGGCGGTGCGGATGTAGTCCTGCCGGATCACCTCCAGCACCCCGGCTCTCATAAAACGCGAAAGACCGGCCAAACCTCCATAGGTGAGACAAAACACAGGCAGCATCAGATGCCACAGATGATCCCACAGGCGGGACAGGAACGCGGCACCTTCCATCCCTGCCGATGAGATCCCGTAGATGGGGAACCAGTCCAGGAAATCGCCCCCGCCAAGGAACATGATAAGGAGCACCGCCACCCAGAAGTTGGGCAATGAATAAAGGATGAAAAGGATCACCGTCATAACCTTGTCCCTGATAGTGCCCTGCTCCACGGCAGAGTACACCCCTATAGGTATGGCCAGGAGATAGACGAGAAAAATGGAGATGAGGTTCAGCTCGATGGTGATCGGCAGTCTTTCGGCGATCTTATCCATCACCAGTCTGTGATCCTTGTAGGAAGTACCAAAATCGAAAGTGACGACCCTTTTCAGCCAGATGCCGTACCGGGTCCAGATGGGCTTATCCAGGCCGTAGAGTTTTTTGGTCGCCTCCACGATCTCCCTGGTGGATTCGTCCCCCATCATGCCTTGCTCGCCCATGCGAAGTTTCATGGCCGCAGGATTGCCGGGAGCCAGTTGGATCACCATGAAGGTGATGACGGTGATCCCCAAGAAGGTGGGGATGATGAGCAACAGCCTGCGTATGAGGTATTGCTGGAGATTCATAAGATCAGTCCAAGGTCCAATGTCCAAGGTCCAAAGTGAGAACCATCGACGGACGCCCCTTCTTTGGGCATTGGTCTTTGGGCTTTGGGCTCACTTTTGTTCCGTCTTTCCTGCTCCGCACTCTGCACTTTACACTCTGCACTCCAAAGATCAGCGGTAACGCTGATCTTTGGTCGGTACCCACCACTCGGTACTGTCCGGACCCAGCGGGTACACGGTCACGTTCTGAAACCGCCTGTCGAGAGCCACTAAATTGTCCCTGTTAAATAGGAATGTATATGGCTGTTCCTCATGTAGAATGCGGTGGAAGCGACGATACATAGCGGCTCGCTTCTCCCTGTCAAACTCCGTACGGCCATCCTCTATGATCCTATCCGCCTCCAGGTCGACGAACCCGATGTAGTTGGACCCCTTTTCTACCTGACTGGAATGCCACACCTGGTAGGGGTCGGCCAGAACTGGTAGGCTCCAACCAAGAGTAACTGCGTCGAAAGCTCGGTCGCCAAGGAGTTTAGTAAAGAGAGCCCATTCCAATTGGCGGATGCTCATCTCGATCCCTACCTTGCCGAGGCTCTCCTGGAGCATGGTTGCCAGCTGCTCCCCCGTAGTCGACCCTGAAGAATAGGTAAACTCGAAACGGAACGACACTCCGTCCTTGTCCCGGATACCGTCACCGTCGGAATCCACCCATCCCGCTTCGTCAAGCAAAGTGGATGCTTTTTCGGGGTCGTAGGGCCAGGATTCAATGGTTTTATCGTAATCGGGGGACCCGACAAAGAAGTTCCCCGAAATAACGGTACCCAAGCCGTACCAGATATTCTTCACGAAGGATTCGCGGTCCACGAGCATGGTCATGGCCCGCCGGACCATCCTGTCAGCGAACATGGGCCTTCGCTGGTTCCATCCGATGTAGCTATAGCCCAATGACGGGTAACGGATCTTGTTGAAATTGTCGGAGAAGTCCCTGGTGCTGGTCTGACGCTCCCACTGAATGGGTTGAAGCCCCATAAAGTCGATCTCCCCTTTTTTCAAGACCTGGAGAGCCACCATCTCGTCAGTGACGATGCGGAACACGATGCGCTGGACGTAGTGTGCCCTTCCCCAATACTCCGGGTATCGCTCCAGAATAATCTCCTTACCAGTGTCCCACTTGAGGAACCGGTATGGACCCGATCCCACCGGAGCTCTGCCCGCGGAGTGGGTGTTAAAATCTTCCCGTTCGAAAATATGTTGAGGAATGATGGAAAGGCCACCAATCATGTCCAGAGCTTTGAAATAAGGGTAAGCGTATGTGAATCGCACGATGCGCTCGTTTATGACCTCTACATCCGTGAGGTCCTTGTAGTAACTGCGCAGGTGGGGGGCATCTACCGCTGGGTCCCTGGCTCGATCGAAAGTGTACAGGACGTCCCGGGAGGTAAGTGGCTCACCGTCCTGCCAATGAAGACCTTCCTTGAGGACAAAGGTATACTGTTTCTTATCTTCGGACACGGACCACGATTCAGCCAGCACAGGAATATGGTCCAGGGTCTGGTTATCGAGTGTGAGAAGACTCTCGTAGATGTACCCGTTAATCAGACTCTCGTAGGCATCCGAAGCTGTGACAGGATTCAAGGTCGCAGGTTCCGCGCTGAGGCGCCTCACCAGCCAGTCGCCGATCACCGGTGTCTCTGCCCCACGAGTCTCCTCCGTCACTCTGGGTGGAGGGGCTTCGTCCTTTTTCGTACAGTCCTGGATCACCAACCCAGGGATAACAACAAGCATGAGCATAACGATGAATGATCGGAATGATGTGCTTTTCAAATCAGACCTCCTGAAATTTCGGCGGGCAGACGACTCAGACCACAGCCACGGTAAACGGTTGCAATTTTTAATTACAATAGCAAAGATTTAGAGATCAGGGCAATTCATCCACCTTTTGGTCAGCGATACAGCTGCCGTTTTTCTTCTACCCACCATTCCGCAGGATTCAAACCCAAAGGATAAACCTTGACGTTCTCAAAACGCTGACTTTCATAGACATAACCGTCGATGGTGCTCTCATATACATCTGTGGCGGTGACCGGGTTCAAGGTGGCCGGTTCAGCTCCTATGTGCCGTACAAGCCAATCCCCACCCACCGGGGTCTCGGGACCTGCAGCCTGAACGACAAGAGGAAAGATCAGAATGAACGAAAACAGGATGCCTATCAGAATCTTTGAGTTGTCTATCCTTGACACAGGGTCCTCCTTGTCACCATAATTGATGTTGAATTCATACCAACCTGTCGCAGGAAGGAATGCCCATGGCTCTGTCGGATCGTAAAAAAGCGCTGACCCAGGCTCTCCAGGATTCGGAGGCGCTGGTCCGGGCCGCTGCATCGAGGGCTCTTGACCGGGTCGAGGGTATGGAGCGGCTGCAGAACATCTTCGAGGCAGCCTCCTCGGGTGAGAAACCCCATCGAATCCGTGCCATCCATTTCCTCGGATTTCTGAACACTGCCGAATCGGTGGATCGAATGCTGTCCCTTCTTCAGGATCCTGAACCTGATATCAGAGTGGCTGGAGTCAAAGCCGTCCAGATCCATCTTCCTGAACGAGCACTGGTGCCGCTGCTCGGCGCCCTCGAGGATCCGGAAATCTCTGTTGTGCAGGTGGTCATCGAAACCCTGTCCCATTACCAGGACCCCAGGATCACCGAATTCCTGGTGCCTTTCCTCATCGGCCCGGACACCGACACTGCCTGCATTGCAGCAGAGGCCCTCGGCCGAAACGGTGATCCGAAAGCTGAATCTCACCTCGTCACGGTTCTTCAGGGAGCAACGGACCCGTTCCTGAGGACCAGAACGGCAGAGGCACTGGGTAACCTGAGACCCAATACATAAGCAGTACATCCGTACGTGCGTACGTGCGTGATTGGGTTACGCATCCACGCATGCACGCTCCACGCATTTACGCGAAAGCCACCTCTGCCGAAATATCATACAAAACCGGATCCACAACGGCAGCGATCACCCGACCATGGGCATCCGCTCCGGAAAGGTCCAGATCCTGCTCCAGGTCAAAGGGCTTCCCCTTTTCATCGATGACCATTTTCAATGTCGGTTTTCCCCCTTGATCCCCGGCCTTGACCACCATTCCTATCTCGTTGCTTGTAAGCCGTACCATGGCACCCGGCGGATATGCGCCTACCATGGCTATGAAGGCATCCACATGATGGGGGTCGAACCTCGTACCGCGGCCGTTTTCCAGAAAGGTTATCGCCTCCACCGGGGACATCGGTTTTTTGTAGGCCCTGACTGTGGTGATGGCATCGTAGACGTCCACAACCGATATGAGTTGGGCAATTTTGGAGGGCCCCTCCACCTTTGATCTCACCGGATAACCCCCGCCGTCAATATGCATGTGATGACCTTCCACAGCCTGGACCAGACCATCAGTGCCGCCCATACCCCGGAGCACATCAGCAGAGTGAAGAGGGTGGGATTTTACAGCTTCCCACTCCCTGAGGGTCAATCCACCCGGTTTGTTGATAATCTCTGAAGGCACCCGCACTTTGCCGATATCGTGCATCATGCCGGCCAGGGCCGCCCATTTGATATTTTTCTCGTCCATCCCCTCCTTTTCAGCAAGAAGGAGGGCAAGGATCCCCACGTTGACACAGTGCTGATATGTATAGGCATCGTAGCCCTTAAGACCGGAAAGCAGCATGAGCAGCGACCTGTTGTCCGCCAGGTTATCCATAAAGCCTTCAACAAGGTTTTCCGCCTCTGTAAGAGGGGGCAGTTGGCCATCCCCCACTACAGAAAAGAACTCTGTCATTGTGTTTATGGCGTCCCTGTAAGTTTCCAGGCTTTTTGTTGGCAGGTCTTTTTCGTCATGCCCCATCTTGAAGCTTTTCAGACCGATGTGGGTCAGCTCATCCTGTTCTATCAACCTCAGGAACGTCTCCTTGCTTCGCTCCTTGACCTTGAGGATCCCCACCAGCTTGAGCAGCTCATCTTCGGTCACACCTTGCCTGATGAGGAGATCATCGATCCCAAAACCGGTCAGCACCTTGAGTATGTTTTCCGAGTAAGGCGTGGTTTCGTAAAACAGGTAGTCGTCCACATATAGAACACCGTTGATCACCCCGATGAGAACATCCTCTTTTGTCTCGAAGGTCTCGACGAGAAAATCGAAAACCCGCTTGGAGACCCCCCTTACGGAAGGGTGCTCAGGCGGGTAAAGGGCTATGTTCCTGACAGCGTTATCCAGGAACTTGATGATCCCCCTGTATCGCTCTATCTGTTTCGGGTCCTGGGTCATAGGCTTGCTCCTCTGGAGCGGTAGTCAGTGAACAGTGAACAGTGATCGGTAATCGGTAATCGGTAATCAGTTTACAATGGATTTAATTAGGTAAAAAGCCTCAAATAGCTGTTTTCAGCTGAGCATTTATAACGAATCACGGCCCATCTTTCTGAGATCTGAGAATTGAGATCTGAGATTGGACTAAATTCACTGATCACCGATTACCGATCACTGAACTTCACCTTCCCTGCGCAGAAACTCCTGGGCGGTCTTAAAGGCATCACCCTTGAGCTTTGAAAGGGTTTGCCGCAACACTTTCACCGATCTTGCCCCGCCTATCTCAACCAGACCGTCCACTGCCGCTTTCTGGATCCTTTCACGTCCGGAAGGACTGAGAAAAGATCTGGCCTTAAGAATACCGCTGAGAAACTGGATCGACCTGTCCCCACCCTCTCGTGCGATCCCCTTGACAGCCATCTCTCTTCTGTTCACATCCCCTTCCCCGAAGGACGGCTTCCTGGCAAGCGCCATTAAACGCTGCAGTCCCCCAGTGCCCTGCAGAACACCGAGGGCGTAGACAGCACGAGCCTGGACCTCAAGGTCCGCATCGTCCAGAAGCCTGTTCATCAACCCCTCGTCAACCGGAATGGGAAATCTGTACAGGAAGCGCAGCGCTTCAAGGCGTATCTTCGGATGGGGGTGTTGAAGGTAGGTCCTGACGTTGGCTGAATCCTTCTGTCCTCCCACCTCCTGCAGGAGTCCAAGAGCGTTCCTGACAACATACCATCGGTCGTCCCTGAGCCATTTCTCAAGGTGGGGTCTTAACGCATCACCGAACCTGCTGAGAAAATTGATGATGGTCCGGCGTCCGAAAGCTTCGTTCTCATCGGCGAGCATTTGGAGGAGCACCGATATGGACAGATCGTGAGTATGATAGAGGACCGCCTGTATAGCCTCTCTGTCCGGCTGCTCCCTCCTCGTCAACTGGGCGACCATCTCCTCGAGGACTGGAGGCTGGGCAAGCAGCCGGATCGATTCCGTGTTTATCTTTGAGATCTCCTCGGGAACCTGCTTCAGAAGGTATTTCCCGAGGTGCTTGAGCACAGCAGCGGCGAGATCCGGGACCCCCATACCACCCGTTTCCCTGAGTCTGGTCAAAATATCGCTTAAAACCGATTTGTACTGCGCTACTGTGCCGGCCTTGTCCAGTTCACGGAGCTTGCCAGCAAGCCATTCTTCCTGGTTGATCTCCGGGCTGCCATCATCCTTGAAACTGAGATTCGCCGCCTTTGGTTCAGCCGCCTCATCTGGAGGGGCTACCGGAGAAAAGGTCTCTGACGCGTAACGGCTCCCGTTCTCCCCGGAGATCTCTACTCGCCGGCCCAGGATACCTTCGTAGTCAACCTCCTCCAATTGAAAGGATCCGGTTCCTTTGCCCCGGCTCAGTTCTACAGCCCCGCCGGCACCCTTGATCGCCACCGCGTCCATTGCCAGCAGTTCGAAGAGGACCTCCAGATCTTTAGCGCTGAGCCCTCGCATAAAACGCAGTGAAGAGATCTGCCGCGTGAAACACTCCCTGGCCAGGAACTGACTGGACCCATCCTTTGTGCTCAGAGGTTCACCTGACCAGGTGACAGCATCCCCCTCTACTTTAAGCTCCATGACCGGTTCAAGGCTGAGGCAGGAAGAAAAGTCGGCCTGAAGCTTCTGAAAAAATCTCTCCCGGGAGGGGTGGCCGGCAGGATACATGGCCATTGCCTTAAATGCTCTGACCAGCTCGGAAACAAGCAATGCGACTGTAGTAGAATCGGTCATAGGGGCTCCAAAAAATTAATTCCTGATTCCTGATTCCTGATTTTCAGTCTA
>JALHUC010000218.1 GCA_022865845.1 bacterium
ACGATCTTCAGAACTTCTGGAAGCTTGGCCTGGATCTTTGGGGAAAGCTCCATGGACATGGATAGATCTTCCGGTTCAACACCGATAATGGTGGTCCTGGGTGGAGTTCTCATGGTTCCGGAAAGGTTGATGACCTCCGTAATGCTGACCTGGTGCACCGAGGTCTTGTAAATGTCCGGGAAATGATCAAAATCGTCAATGTCGAACCTGTAAATAGAACCAGGCTCATCGCCGCCTTTGACACAGTCGACGACGATGAGCCTGTCAGCTTCCATTATCAGATGAAACAGTTTGAAACCGTCGGTTCCCCCTTCGATGACCTCAAAGTTATCCGGGAGGGAGTATTCCTGAAGGTTCACAGCGACATGTACGCCGACGCCCTCGTCCCTCAGGAGCAGGTTACCCACTCCGAGTATCATCGTTTTCTCTATGGTTTCTGTCGGTTCCATCCCCTTTCTCGTTATCCCTGAAGGCCTAGAAGGCCTCTTCTTCAGGTTTGATCCCGAAGAACATATATAGGAACGATTTGAAATCATCGAAGAGCACCAGGTAGACGTGGAACAGGACTGTGAAGACGAAATACCACATCACCAGGTAATGGATAGCGTGGATCATCCCCAGTCCACCGAAGAGGCTGACCACAGAGCTCCAGAACGGATTAGTCTTCCAGAGCATGGCAAAACCGGTCAGAGCCATGAACCACAAAGCGATGGTCCACAGTACGTAAGTCGCCTTCTGCCATCCGTTGTACTTGGATGTCTTGGGTTTGGTCTTCCTGAGGAAGTAATAGTAGGCCATCATGGGAAACATTTTTCCCCGGTTTTCCTTCTCCGGCATGAAGTACTTGATATCCCGAGGGGCGCCGAAGAGGGCCCAGTAGATCCGGGTCACCGAATTTAGAAGTATGACGAAGGCGGTGATGAAATGCATGTACCGCGCCAGGTTCATGTCGATGCCCAGCAGACTGAAGTTGGGCTTGTGAATGTAGAATCCGGTGGCAACCATCGCAACCAGACATATGAGGTTCACATGATGCATGATCCTCGCAGGTATCGGGTGATCGTATGTAGTACCCATGGATACCTCCCCTCTAACCGATCCTGAATTTGCGGATCTGGTTCGTTTTGGGGTCGATGATGTGAACGGCGCAAGCCAGACACGGATCAAAGGAGCGGATCACACGGACAATGTTGATGGGGTTCTCGGGATCCGGCACGGGCGCCCCGATAAGGGACTCTTCATACTGACCCCTGACGCCCTTTTCGTCCCTGGGTGAAGCGTTCCAGGTGGAGGGCACCACTGCCTGATAGTTGGCGATCTTCTTGTCCCTGATCTTGATCCAGTGGCCAAGGGCGCCGCGCGGGGCCTCGTAAAAACCTGCTCCTTCGGCGGTGTCCGGCACTTCCCAGTTATCAGTGTCGTGTATCCTGAACCCTGGTTTTCCCTGCGCTTCGATGAGCTGGCCAAGCCAGACCTGCATCTGATCTGCAAGGGCCACCGTCTCGATCATTCTTGCGGCGTGTCTGGCGACAGCTCCGGGTTTGGCGCCGGCCTGAACCAGGGAAAGCAGAGTCGGGTTCTTCTCGATGATCATCCTCGCCAGGGGGCCGACCTCAAAAGCCATCCCGTCGTACCTGGGAGCTTTGACAAAGCTGTAAGCATCAGCCTTATCCCGGTCAAAGATCTGCTCGCCGTCGTAGGGGTGTACGGGTTCTTTTTCCTTGTACCAGGCGTACTTGACAGATTCGGTGACCTTGGCTGGATCGAAGTTTTCAACGTTACCCAGGTCCAGGTTCCTGACGACCCCCGGCTTGAAGAACATATCCTTGCCCGAGCCGTCTTCCGGGAAGGCGCCGTAGGAAAGGTAGTTCAGGTGACCACCGCCGACGCCGAGTTGGGCGAGGGGGAACAGGGGTCCTCCGGGTCCGCCGAGCAGCAGGACATCTTTCATGTAAACGTTCTTAATGAAAGCGGTAACCTCGGCCAGCATGGACTTGAACCGGCCGACCTCCTCCGGGCTGGGTATCTGGGTGACTCCACCCACCACGATCCCCTGGTAATGGGGAACTCGGCCGCCACCGAGAACGGCACCCATGTTCTTGGCCGTTACCTGTACCTTGAGAGCCTCAAGATAGTGGCTGACCGCCATTGTGACGATCTCGGGATCGGCCACGGAGAATGCATCGGGCTCGTACCGCGGCGTGAGGGGAGAGGTGTCGCCCCTCTTTACGAGACTAACGATCTTGTCCTTGACCGCGTTGAGGCCCGCATCGTTGCCGCTGTAACTTGCCACAGCCATGATATCCAGATAGTCCAACGCAGTAAGGTGATAGAAGTGAATGATGTGATCGTAGAGATACTCCGATGCCATAAGCAGGTTCCTGAGGATGCGTCCTCCGTCCGGTACCTGGGCGCCGAAAGCGTCGTCCAGACAGGCCGCGGAGGCCATGGTGTGGACGGAAAAGCACACGCCGCAAAAACGGCTGGTGACATAACTGGCGTCCCTCGGGTCTTTACCGATCAGAAGAGCCTCAAAACCGCGGGCCATGGTGCCGCTGCTCCAGGCATCCTTGACCACTCCGTTTTCGATCTCTACCTCGATCTTCAGGTGTCCCTCGATCCTGGTGACAGGATCAACTATTATTCTCTGGCCCATTAGTCGTCACCTCCTTTCTCAGGTGGTCCACCTTTTCCGAGTCGGCCGGTCATGGCCTGCCCGATGAAGTGTCCCGCAAGTCCTACGGCCACGGCGCCGGTGGCATACGCACCTATTTTCTCGACACTGATCCCGCCAAGGTTCTTACCAAAACGTTCGTAGAGAGGGGACATGCCAGCGTAGAAGTCTGGTTCGGCACAACCCTGGCATACCGAACTGCACCCGATGCACCAGTTCAGACCGTCGCTCCAGCGGCGCTTGGGACAATCCGAATAGGTAAAGGGACCTTTGCATCCCTTCAGGTACATGCACCAGTTCCTCTCCTCGAAATTGTTCCAATCAGTGAGAAACTCGCCGTTCTCAAAGTGGCCGCGCCGCTCACAATTGTCGTGAATAAGTTTGTCGTAAAACACAACGGGCCTGCCCACCTTGTCCAGTGCCGGAGGTTTGCCGTAAAGGAGGTAATAGACGATGGTTCCGATAAGCCTTTCCGGGTGGACCGGGCAGGTCGGGCAGTTGATGAGAGCCTTTTTGGGAACGAGCCCTTTTTCCATCGCATCACCGACGCCCATGCCGCGTCCCGGAGTCGGACAGTCACCCGGTATCCCGCCGTAGGTGGCGCAGGAGCCTATGGCAATGACGGCCGCCGCACCGCCGGCGGCTTCGGCAACGATATCAACAAAATTCCTGCCCGCGATCTGACAGAACCTGGGATCTTCGGTCGGTATGGATCCCTCGACGATGAGCACATACCCGCCTGACTCATTTTTTATCGTATCCTGAAGGGCTTTTTCGGAAACGTGGCCGGAGGCCGCCATGAGGCTTTCGTGGTACCTGAGGGATATTGTATCGAGTACCAGCTCAGCTGTACCCGGGTTAGAGGAGTTGATAAATGAAATGCTGCACCCTGCGCAGTCCTGACCCTCGAGCCAGATCACCGGCGGCTTCTTGGCCGCCCCCTCCAGGGCTTTTGCTATCCT
>JALHUC010000219.1 GCA_022865845.1 bacterium
CGTCTCAACGGATGACCAGGATCTGGTTCCCGGAAAGCCTGGAGATGAGGGGGTTCACCATCATCAACCCCTTCAGCGGCATTGAACATCAGCTGGAACTTACCAAAGAGGGATATTTCTGCATCAACCTGGATCCGGGGTCCTATGAATTGCGTACATTAGACAGCAGCGGGAACTTGATCGTCATCGACTCCTTCGAAGTCCCCCATGGGCGGATGGTGAACCTTGGGACCTACCGGGTGGAGATGAAGTCCGCGTCTGATCTCAACGATTGGGTGTGGCACCCCTGCACCATCGGTCCGTTTCAGCGAACGGTTCGATTCAACCACATGGGGGATGAGGGATCCTACGATGGTTGTGAGGAGTGGTTCGCCTCGTGTTACGAGGCTGCCTACGGAAAATTCGCAAGCCTGCCGCTGAGATATTAGACGAACTATTTGAAGATTTAAAAAACAGCAGGGGGCCTTTGACCCTGCTGTTTTTTTTTGCGTGTGGGCATATAATACGCGGCAAACCTTACAGGAGAAACTGCATTTTAGAAGATGGTTTGACATTTCATAACCGTAGCTCAACAGGAACACCGGAATGGGGACGGGCTGGAGGCTGACGCATGCCATCTGGATCACTCTTGAATGGATTGAGACGGTTGGCACCCGGCCAGGTGCTGATCCTTTATTATACGCTTGCGATCCTCATCGGTTCAGCACTCCTGAGCCTGCCCATAGCATCAAGCGGCGAACCCCTGCCCTTCATTGACGCTCTTTTTACAGCAACATCCGCCCAGTGTGTGACCGGATTGACCGTAGTTGACACAGGTTCGGGATTATCGATCTTCGGTCAATTGGTGATCCTGTGTCTCATTCAACTGGGAGGGCTCGGCATCACCACTTTCAGCGTCTACCTCTTTTTCTTCCTTCGTCTCGGTGTTGGAGCACAGGGGAGATGGATCATTAACGAGACCCTCCTTCACACACCCGTCCACTCTCTCAGAGAACTGATACACAGCATTATCCTTATTTCCATAGGGATCGAAGCTGCGGGCACCGCCATCCTGGCATTCGTATTCGTTCCTGATCTTGGTCTTGGCAGGGGTTTATTTGCAGCAGTATTTCATTCCATTTCGGCCTTCTGCAACGCCGGGTTCTCCCTTTTCACCGACAGCCTCATTGGGTACCGGGGAAATGTAACTGTGAATCTGACAGTGATGGGGCTTATCACCCTTGGGGGTATCGGCTTTCTGGTTATCCGGGAGATCATGGACATTGTGATTGACCGCGGAAGTTCCAAACGATCGAGGCTTTCCCTGCACTCCCGGGTCGTTCTCTGGACAAGCGGCCTGTTAGTCCTGGGAGGCGCGCTTCTAATCCTTATTATGGAAATCAATGGGGCGTTTGCCGGACTGTCTACCGTTGAGAAGATGCTCACAGCTTTTTTCCAGTCAGTTACGGCACGGACAGCCGGCTTTAACACTATCGACATGAACACGCTCCGTGTATCAACCTTACTTTTGATGGTCTTTTTGATGTTCGTGGGGGCATCACCCGGTTCAGCGGGGGGCGGCATCAAAACCACAAGCCTGGCCATATTTATAGCCATCTTCCACAGCAGGCTCAAAGGCAACCCTCATACGAACATTTTTCGTCGGACCATTTCCGCTGAAACGGTGACCAAAACCCTTGCCCTTGTGATGCTGGCGGCTCTCGTCGTCGGAGCAGCTCTTTTCTCTCTCATCCTGGTCCAGCACCCCGGTGCCTCCGCCGGCCAGCACGAGGACGTATTCCTGAAGTATTTCTTTGAAACCGTTTCAGCCTTCGGTACCGTGGGACTTTCCGTTGGGGCCACAAACCTGCTCAATCCAGGGGGAAAGGTAATCATTATCGTCCTCATGTTCCTGGGCAGGGTGGGTCTCCTGACGGTGGCCTTTACCATCGCGAAGCGCCTGTCGCCCAATGCGACGCGTTACGCCGAAGAAAATATAATGATCGGGTGACCACACTCGAGGGGAGGAATATGAAAAAGTTTTGTGTAATTGGTTTAGGGAATTTCGGTTACCACTTAGCACGCACCTTGTATGAGGATGGTCAGGAGGTAATAGCCATCGACCTGAACCAGGAAAGGGTTCAGAGGATCAGGGATCATTGTTCCGTTGCCATCCAGGGGGATGCGGCCAACAAGGAGTTTCTCGCTGCCAATGGGATCGGAGAGATGGAAGCTGTCATGGTCTCTACTGGTGAGCGATCACATCTATCGACGCTCATTACACTGTTCCTGAAAGAACTTGGGGTAAAAAGAATCCTGTCCAAGGCTGTTGATGAGGATCACGGCAGAATACTTGAAAAAGTTGGGGCTTCAGAGATCATCCACCCTGAGAAAGACATGGCCATCAAGACCGCCCGGGCCCTGTCCTATCCCAACATCCTTGATTTCATACCGCTGGCAGAAGATTACTCCATCACCGAACTCGCCGCGCCCCGGAATTTCATCGGAAAAGACCTCATCACACTGGATCTTCGCCGCAAATACCAGATCACGATTATTGCCCTCAAGGATGTTCTATCAGATCAACTGGTGACAGCGCCTTCGCCGGATTATGTCATCAAGGACAGCGATTTACTGATCATGCTGGGGAGGTCGGAGGACATAGATAGAGCGCTGGAATCCTGAGGAGACATGGTCCATTTTAGATTCAAGATTCAAGATTCAAGATTCAAGATAAAGCAAGTTTATTCGACGGTTTCTCTGGGGTCAAAGCTCAGATTCTCAGGCTTTTCCCCTTTGAGAGACATGGGGGGCGTCTATGCGGTTCCCTTTGTTAAAGATTTTGACCTTATTCTGCGTACTGCGTGCTGCGTGCTAATCTAACCGGCGACAGCGGGTTTATAAAGGGATGGCCGCTGGCTGGCAAAATGACACGCCGCAGTATGCCCTGATGCCAGTTCCCGCAGTTCCGGTTCATGTTCCCTACAGAGCTGCTCCGCGTAGGGACAGCGGGTGTGAAATCGGCACCCGGAGGGGGGGTTGATGGGGCTTGGGACATCCCCTTTCAGGATCGTATGGGTTATCACCCGGTGGGGGTCCGGCACCGGCGCGGCGCCCAGCAGCGCTTGAGTGTAAGGGTGAAGGGGATTGTTGTACAGGGTCTTTTTATCGCATAGTTCCACGATCTTACCAAGATACATCACCGCCACCCGGTCCGAGATATGCTCCACTACTGACAGGTCATGGGAAATGAACAGATAAGTCAGCCCGAACTCGGACTGGAGGTCCTGCAGAAGGTTGATCACCTGGGCCTGGATGGAGACGTCCAGTGCCGAGACCGCCTCGTCACAGATGATGAGTTTGGGGTTTAAAGCCAGGGCGCGGGCCACACCGATACGCTGGCGCTGACCGCCGGAGAACTGATGGGGGTAACGGCGCATGTGCTCCCGGCGCAGCCCTACTACCTCGAGAAGCTCCTCGACACGTTCTTCCCTTTCGGCCCGGGTTTTCACCCCGTGAACAAGGAGCGGTTCCCCCACGATATGGGCGACACTTTTTCTCGGGTTAAGGGACGAGAAGGGGTCCTGGAAGATGATCTGCATCTCCCCGCGCATTTTTCTCAAGCGTTCGGGATCGTAGGCCAGGATGTCCTCACCCTCGAAAAAGACCTGGCCGCTGGTGGGCTCATCAAGCCTCAGGATGAGACGACCCAGGGTGGATTTTCCGCACCCCGACTCACCCACCAGGCCGAGGGTCTCCCCCGGCTGAATGGCCAGGCTCACGCCGTCCACCGCATGGACCCTGGCAATTTCGCGAAGCAGTACACCACCCGTAACGGGGAAGTGCTTTACGAGATCGCGGACTTCAACTAAGGGTGTAATTCCAGATTCCAAATTTCAGATTCCAAAGGTTAAGGTGAACCGTGAAGAGTGAACGGTGAACCGAAAAAACTAACGCGGTTCACTGTTCACCATTTACTGTTCACGATTCACAGCTCACAGTTCACAGATTCTCAATTAACCATAATTCCAGCACCTCACCCAATGCCCCTTATCCACCTCTGCCATAGCGGGCAGTTTATCTTTACAGAACTCTTTCGCATCCGGGCACCGGTCGTAGTAAGGGCACCCCTCGGGGATATTGAAAAGCGACGGAACGACCCCGGGGATGGTGGTGAGTCGCTCCCTTCCCTTGCTCAAGGCAGGCACGCTGGTCATAAGCCCCGCGGTATAGGGGTGTTTCGGGTTGTCGAACAGGTCGGTGACCGTGGCGTATTCCATCATTTTGCCCGCGTACATGACCGCCACTCTCTGAGCCATTTCGGCGATGACGCTCAGGTCGTGGGTGATGAACAAAATGGAGGCGCCTGTTTTTTCCTTGAGATCGTTCATAAGGACCAGGATCTGGGCCTGGATAGTGACGTCAAGGGCCGTGGTGGGTTCGTCGGCGATCATGAGCCTGGGGTTGCAGGCCAGGGCCATGGCGATCATAACCCGCTGACGCATCCCCCCGCTCATCTTGTGAGGATGGTCTTTCACCCTTGTTCTCGGGTCCGGGATCCCCACCTGGTCGAACACCTCCACTACCTTCTCCATGGCCTCCCGGCGCTTTAACTTCTGGTGGAGCTGAATGACCTCGACTACCTGGTCCCCCACCGTGTAAACCGGGTTCAGGGAACTCATGGGCTCCTGGAATATCATGGAGATACGGTTGCCCCGGATATCCCGCATCTGTTTTTCGGTAAGCTTGAGAAGATCTACATCATCAAAGAGGATCTGCCCCCCGGCAATCCTTCCCGGCGGCTGGGGAACGAGACGCATGATGGCCGAAGCCGTCACGCTCTTACCGCAGCCGGACTCCCCCACCAG
>JALHUC010000220.1 GCA_022865845.1 bacterium
CCTCGGGCTCCCCCCAGGGTTCAGAACAGCGATAGTGTTGCCGTTAACATCCACCTTCACCTCATCGGCAAAGGGTGAAGTCCTGTCCTTCCAAACCTTCTGGGCCGGTCCCTCAAATCCGGACGGGCTGGGGGCCGCAACGAGATCTCTCAGAAAATTGACCGATTCTTTACGCATGGAATCTCCCTTCGGTTCAGTCCAGAGTCCAGGGTCCAGGGTCCAGAGATGAAGTGCTTGAACAACAAACCACTTCCGGAGCACAAAATCCAGTACTCATGAATTAAATATAGAATTAAAATACCTTCTATGAATCAATGTAAAGTATCTTGAAAACTTGCCTTCATGTTTTATCAGGATTTTAATCTAGACTCTAGACTCTAGACTCTAGACGCTAGACTCTGGACTCACTCGGCTCGCCGAACGCGAGGCGTACAAGTTCTTCAAGCACCTCCCCTGCCTTGCCAAGAACAGTGGCTGAAGCAGAACCTGTAAGAGACGTAGGGTCGAGGTTTACCTCCAGAACATACCCACCGTTTCCGAGGGCCGCATAAGCAAGGGAGGCTGCAGGTTGAACAACATTGGATGTCCCGGCAACGATGAGAAAATCGGATCTCCCCGCTGCGCTGTAGGCCAGTTCAAGATACCTGACGTTCAGGCTTTCACCGAACCAGACAACGTTGGGACGCATCTGCCCCTGGCACAGTTCGCAGGTTACCAACCCTTCCTGCCCATGGAGGGCTATGATCGCGGCGCACTCCGAACAGCGGGCGTGATGCAGATCTCCGTGGATCTGGAAAACATTTTCACTGCCTGCCCTCAGGTGAAGACCGTCCACATTCTGGGTGATAAGTGTGAAATCAGGGACCCGTCTTTCCAGTTCGGCTATGGCGTAATGAGCAGGGTTGGGCGAAACCTCCCGTACAAGGCTACGACGCCAATGGTACCAGTCCCAAACGAGCTCGGGATCCTTTTCAAAAGCCTGCGGCGTGGCAAGCTGCTCGGGACGATGATCTTTCCATAATCCGTCCTTTCCCCGAAATGTTGGCACTCCACTCTCGGCGGAAACACCGGCACCGGTGAGGACGACCAGACACTCGGACCCGCGGAGTTTCTCAACCGCTTCATCGGGGAGCCGGCCGGCCGTGTCTTCCACTATTGTTTACTCCACACCTGTCAGGGAAAGGATATTTCCCGAAAAAACTGCCTGTTTGTCTTTATCGCTGACCTTCAGTTTATGAACCCGGTCAATGCTCCATGACGGGCTGCCGTAAGGGTAATCGGATCCGCAAAGGAATTTACCGGCCCCGTATTCACGGATCAACCTTTCACTGATACCAGCCAGGCTGATATCGAAACGGACATTAGGTTTATGTCCCACTGCTGCCAGGATCCTCTCCGAACCTCCGTTCAGTCCGCCCATGTGGGGAATAATTATCTTTACGTCGGGGTATAGGTCCACGAACTGGACCGTGACATCAAAGTGTTCCTCGAAGTTGACCGGGATGCCCATGTCCATGACCTTGTTCATAAGGGCGTTCATCCTCGCCTCAGTAAGGGCATCATGGACCTGGCCCTCGTCCATCCCCAGATAGGTCCCGCCAAAATCGTGGCCAGGAGTGAACCAGCAGTGCCATTTTATCCCACGGTAGGGTTCCAGCACTTTCGGATCGGGGAGATGGGGGAAGGGGCGGTTCTGGCTGTAGGCGTTTCCTCCCACATAGAAAAAGGGAATGTGGCCGTTGTCTGAAGCCATTTCCAGGGCATACTGGTTGTCTCCAGGGATATCGGGACTTTCGGGATCGGCAAATACTACAGCCCTGTCAACACCTGCACGATCCAGGACTCTCTGGACCTCATCCATGGGCAAGTGACTGCGTCCGATGTGAACGTGGGCATCGATTATTTCCATGGTATACTCCCTTCG
>JALHUC010000221.1 GCA_022865845.1 bacterium
CCCATCTCCATTCCCAGTTGGATCAGGAAGACTCTTGGGTTTATCCCGGTGATATACCTGGCCATCTCGGTGCTGTTGGCAGCCACAGGCAGTGATTTTCTGATCTGCCGGTACGATCCCTTTGTGGGACTCTTCCGAATGGACGGACCTTTCCTGATGATATTCCTGGGAATTACTTTCCTCTTTCTTGGGATGTTTTATGCAAGGCCCTATTGCCGAATCTTCTGTCCGTATGGTGTCCTGTTGAGCTGGATGTCGAAATTTTCAAAATGGCACCTGAGTATCACACCATCGGAGTGCATCAAGTGTAAACTATGCGAGGGCTCCTGTCCCTTCGACGCCATCGAAGTCCCGGTTGAGCAGAGCTACAGAGCGCCGGAGGTTGCCCAAAAGAACCTGAGAAAATTTATCCTCTACGTCGCTCTGATTCCAGTGCTGACGGTGTTTGGCGGATGGATCGGAGAAAAATCTCATGTATTTATGAGTCGTGTACATCCCGATGTCTACCTGGCCGAGTTGATGATCAGTAATCCCGAGCTGAGGGAAGATGAGACAAATCTCGATATCCAGGCATTCCTGAAATCGGGCGATACCTTTGAGCAACTGGTCGAACAAGCTGCAGTGATCCGTGAGAAATTCAGAAAGGGGGGGATGGCCATGGGCGGATTTATAGGACTCGCTCTTAGTATTACCCTGATGAACCAGGTGGTTTTCCGACGCAGGGAGGATTATGAACCACATAAGGGCGACTGTTTCTCATGTGGCAGGTGCATGGACTACTGTCCTGTCGATAAAATAGTGCCTGGTGCCTAGGGAAAAAGGGAACCAAAGGTCACGAGGCGAATGCCGACTAAAAAGTAAAAGCTAAAGTATGAAAACAGATATGGATCAGGAACAGAAAATAAAATTGACCTACAGGGTGACCCTGATTTCCGGAATCTTCTGCGGGGTGGTAGCCCTTTTGCTGATTCTGAATTTCTGGCACATGAAACAGCACACGCCGTTGGAGAGTAAAACCATCAAGGTGCTTATTGAACGGCTGGCCAGTGAACCGGGTAATGAGGAGCTAAAGGAGGAGATCCGCAGCTTCGACCTTCTGGCAAGGAAGGCCTATTTTACCAGTCGGTGGCAGGTGAAAACAGGTACATGGCTGCTGCTGTTAGGTGGCATTATCATGGCTGCTTCCCTGAAGATCTATACCGATCTGAGGTCGCGGATTGAAGAACCCGAAAAGGTGACCGAAGAGTTACTGAGGGCTCGTGCCAATGCCCAGTACTGGCTGATGATATCCGGGGGATTGATCCTGGGATTGTCGCTGGTGGCTGGCTTCCTTACCAACGACTATTTGAAGGAGTACCAGGAGATGGGTGTTGTGGAGGTGACCGGTCAGGAGCAAGGGGATGTAGAGGTGATCGAACTATTTTCCGGGCAGCAGGAGACAGGTGGTGAGGTCAGTGTTGACACAAGTGAAACTGGCAGTGAAGCCCTTGTTGGGTCAGGTACAGGGGAGGCCCAGTCAGCTCAGCTTAAGCCTGCATCAACTCAGGTCCGTTTTAACAGGGA
>JALHUC010000222.1 GCA_022865845.1 bacterium
GGAGTTCACTGTACAGGGACCGAAGGAGCAGGAAGGAAAAACCATGATAACAGACACAACGCTCGGCGCAAAACTGTCCCGACTGCGGGAGATTTTGAGGGAACTTGGATCTGTCGTGGTCGCGTACTCGGGCGGGGTGGACAGCACCTTTCTCATGTGGGTCACTG
The DNA here is from genome assembly GCA_022865845.1 of bacterium. GTDB lineage: Bacteria > BMS3Abin14 > BMS3Abin14 > BMS3Abin14 > BMS3Abin14 > JALHUC01. The sequence goes on from JALHUC010000222.1 coordinate 168, forward strand.
CCGATGAGCTGGGAAACGAGGCCCTGGCGGTCACAGCCAACTCGGAGACATATCCGAAGCGTGAAGGCGAAGAAGCGGTGTCCATGGCCGAGGGTTTCGGGTTTCGCCACCGAGTCGTGGAGACCTCCGAGCTGGCTATCCCTGGTTTCCGCCACAATCCGCCGGAACGGTGCTATTACTGCAAATCGGAGCTTTTCGCCACCCTGCGCCTGATCGCCGACGAGGAGGGTCTCAGGCACGTAGCGGACGGGTCTACAGTAAGCGACATTGACGACTACAGACCCGGCCGGAAAGCTGCACAGGAAAAGAACGTGGTTTCTCCTCTTGTTCAGGCGGGACTGAACAAGGAAGAGGTTCGAACCCTGTCGAAGGAACTTGGAATTCCCACCTGGAACAAAGCCGCCTTCGCCTGCCTCGCCAGTCGTTTCCCCTACCATGAGGAGATAACCGAGGAGAAGCTTTCCCGTGTGGCAAAGGCAGAGGAGTATCTTCGATCTCTCGGTTTCCGCCAGTACCGTGTCCGTCACCACGACACCCTTGCCCGCATCGAGATCGAGGTAGGGGATATAAAGCTTCTTCTGATCCGTGACCGGGAGAGCATCGTCCAACATTTTCGCTCACTCGGGTTTTCCTACGTGGCGATGGATCTGGAGGGGTATAGACCAGGCAGTATGAACGCCGTGCTGGCGGACCAACCAGAGAGAGAGTGAGCCCTGACACATGCGTTCCGGCTTTAGTGCCTGAAGTTATTTCCGGCCCTGCCTGCGGAACAAGACAGGGGGAAATCGTACATCTCGGTGAAAAGGGCAAGAAGAAAACCTGTTAAGGCTCCCATGGACCGCCACTCGTACTTTTTTTTCGGTTCGAGGAAACCGACCGCGAAAATGAGAAAAAAAGTGACGTTGGCAATGACAACGTTCCAGAATCCGTAGGCATAAGATCCTAATACATCACCGTGCATTATTTTCTCCTCTTTTGGACTTTGTGTATTTCCAGTAGCAATTAAACGGGTGTGCGCTGGATCAGGTTTTCGATGGGATTGTCAACAAACAGTGTGTCTGTAGTTTTGGTGAACTGCTGGTAATTTTCGATGCAATGACCAGCCATACACATTGAAAACGACTCACACTATCAGGCAACAGGAGATTCGCTCCGCCAGCCCTGCGATCAACTACAAACACACTTAGCACATAGCATACCCCCCCATGGTATATCAATAAATCACCTCCAGGACATCCCTATCAGTTCCCGATTTGAGTAACTGCGCATTAAACGCATCTTTCAAAACATAAATACTGTGTAATTTAGTAACAGTTCAATATCGCATTGCGTGGATAAGTAATTATTATTTCTTATAATAACAAGAGGTTATGAGTTTATTTCAAAATTGCGGACTTTGGCACAGGTTGTGCTGATATACAGGCAGAAGACATCCTAGCTCACTGCTAACGGAAAGAAGGTGAAGCATGCTGAAAGAAACGGCAACTGTAGTATCAACTTCTCCAGGCCAGGCGAAAGTTGCCATAGTCCGCTCAGAGGCGTGTGGAAACTGCCCGTCCAAAAGCATGTGCAGTACAGCTTCAGGGAATATCAATGTTCTTGAAGTCAGGAACCCGGTTGAGGCCAAGCCAGGTCAGAAAGTAATCGTCGAGTTAGGTCCGGCTGCCCTGGTCAAAGCGACCGCCATGGTTTATCTGTTGCCGGCGACCGCCATGGTCACTGGCGCAACGGCTGGATGGCTGCAATCAGGCAGCGACCTCGGGGCCATGGCAGGTGCCCTTGCCGGCTTCGCGGCTGCATCTTTGTTCCTCTTCCTGCATAGCCGAAGGGAAAAAGCAACTAAGGGCCCAACAA
>JALHUC010000026.1 GCA_022865845.1 bacterium
AATATGGTGTCAATTGGAAGTGAGGGCAACCAATAGCGCTGCCAGGGGTCTTTACAGTCGATTCGGATTCAAACCTCTTGGAACCCGAAAAAGGTACTACCACAACGGAGAGGACGCGGTGGTTATGGGGAAAGATCTAGTGTCTGAGACCTAGACCTGGACCTGGTGCCTAGTAAGATCTTTCTAGGACTAGGACTAAGTCTAGGACTTAAACCGACTACGACCAGGACCAGGTCTGCTACTTTGTAGCACTTTACAAAGTTGTGTCCATTGATTATTATTTGCTCTGCTTGCGGGCATAACTCAGCTGGTAGAGTGTCAGCTTCCCAAGCTGAAAGTCGCGGGTTCGAATCCCGTTGCCCGCTCCAACTAATAATAAACCCCGTTTTCGGCGGGGTTTTTTATTAGTTGGAGATTCCATATTCCAAATTCCAGATTTCAGATTAAAATCATCCGATGATGTTGTTTCTTTGAAATTTGAAGTTTGAAATTTGGAACTGCACAATATTGCATGTCCTACTTGCAGGTCACCTCTCCAGGTGCTATTGGTGTCCGATGAAGAACCTTGTTGACCTTCATGCCCACATTCTCCCCAATCTGGACGATGGCCCCCAGGACCTTCAAGGGTCACTTAAAATGCTTGAGGCCCTCGAAGGAATGGGTTTCGGGCATGTATTTGCTACGCCCCACTACCGACTCTATTCATGGGAAGGGATCGAACCTGAAACTGTGGAAAATGCGGTGAGGGACGTGACGGCGGCTGCCGCTAAAAAGACGATCGGTATAAACATTCTCCCCGGTATGGAGTTCGATCTGGACGAAACGCTTCCTGACAGGGTCTCCGACTTGCCTGGAGGGGCCGGTCACATTCTCGTGGATATAGGGTTCGGGGGTGTGCCGCGAGACCTTGCCGATCTCCTGGGGGAAGTGATGAATGTCGGGGTGAAGGTTCTTCTGGCGCATCCGGAACGTAATAGTGAACTTTGCCGGCTCCGGCAGGATCTATCTGATCTTGTCACATCGGGGGTGCGGCTTTTGGGTAATATAGGGAGCTTTTCGGGTATGTACGGGCGCAACGTTCAACGAGATGCCAGGGACCTGCTCAAGGAAGGATATTACTGGGCCGTTGCCTCGGATATGCACTCCCATGATCAATTGTCATGGATAAGGAACGGTATAAATGAACTTGTACTGCACGCAGGCAAAGAAACTGCTGAGGAGCTGATGGCGACTAGACCAATGGAAATGGTTCTGGCCATGGAGGGGGATCGTTGAAGGGAACCTTGACTTACATCGTGAAAAGGGCGCTGGACCTGGCTGTCAGTGAAGGAAAACTCCATGGAGACCTGCCAGCCCCGATAATCGAAATGACCCGAGAGCGCAAATTCGGTGATTACGCCACCAATATTGCCATGGTTATTGCCTCAAAACAGGGGACCAATCCCAGAGAGTTAGCGGGAGAACTGATCCAGACGATCCGGGATGCCGATACCGAAGGGGATGTGTCGGATATTTCCGTTGCCGGACCCGGGTTCATCAACATCACCATGAGTCCGGGGTTCTGGTCCCGGATCCTCAAGACTGTTCTTGAAAAAGGTGAGGATTACGCCTGTTCTGATATGGGAGCCGGGAAACAGGTGCAGGTGGAGTTCGTCAGTGCCAATCCCACAGGACCTTTACATGTGGGGCACGGAAGGGGCGCGGCTCTGGGTGACGCCCTTGCCAACATTCTTCAGTGCGCCGGTTACCAAGTTCAGCGGGAATACTATATCAACGATGCCGGGAACCAGATTCAGACACTCGGTATTTCAGTCTATGCACGATATCTTGAACTTTTCGGTCGTGAAAACGTCTTTCCCGAGGAGGGTTACAAGGGCGACTACATAAGGGAAATAGCTGAACGGTTTGTGAAGGAAGATGGGGAGCTGTACCTGAACATGTCTGAAGACAAGGCTGTCGAAGAGATAGCTGTAAAATCCGCCCCTCTCATCCTGGATGATATCCGGCAGGACCTGGAGGAGTTCGGGGTGTTTTTTGACCTCTGGTTCTCGGAAACGGACCTTCTGGAACGGGGTGATGTTCAGAAAACCCTGAAGGAAATGGAGAAGAGGGGAACCACTTTCAGACACGAGGGCGCTCTATGGTTTCGCTCCACAGATAAGGGAGATGACAAGGATCGGGTGCTGGTCAAGAGTGACGGTTCCTTGACCTATTTTGCTTCTGACGTAGCCTATCACAGGGACAAATATGAGAGAGGCTTTGATACTGTTATCAATGTCTGGGGAGCGGATCATCACGGTTATGTTGCCCGAATGAAAGCCTCCATACAGGGTCTCGGCCGAGATCCCGATGATCTGCAGATAGTTCTGGTCCAGCTGGTAAGCCTCGTCAGGAAAGGTCAGCCGGTGGCCATGAGCACCAGGGCCGGAGAGTTTGTCACCCTGAGGGAGGTTCGCAATGAAGTTGGGCGTGATGCTGCCCGTTTCATTTTCCTTACGCGCAAGTCTGACAGTAAACTTGATTTTGACCTGGATCTCGCAAAGGAAAAAAGTAACGATAACCCTGTGTATTATGTCCAGTATGCCCATGCCAGGATCTGTAGCATCCTGAGAAATGCAGAGGAGCAGGGAGTGTCTCTCCCCGAGCCCGGGGGTGTTGATCTGAACCTTCTGGATCTCCCGGAAGAAAAAGAACTTATCCGCCATATAGCGGCACTTCCAGATGTGATCGAGGGCGCTGCCATATCGATGGAACCGCATCGTATCACCACATATCTGCGCGACATCGCGACGACATTGCACAGCTACTATTACCATCATCGCGTTCTTACAGACGAAGTCAGGGTCACCGAAGCACGCCTGGCAATGGTCCTCGGGGTGAGGACCGCCATTGCAAAGGCTCTTGCTCTGCTCGGGGTATCAGCTCCAGAGAGGATGTGAGAGTGGCAAAACGTTCCAATCAGCCCAGGGAGCTGGTTCGACTCAGCCCCCTCCAGTTCAGTCTCAGTGTAAGCATTGTGGTGATCCTGCTCGGAGCCGCTGCCCTGGCAGGCTATTTTTACGGTCTGAAACAGCACACCCGGCCCACTGATGAAAAAGATATCAGCTCCACCGGTGACCTCCATGGGAAGGCGGAGTCCAAACCTGACGCTGCCGATTCCCAGACCTCTGTCACATTCTATTCAGCTCTAAAAGAGCCCAGGAAAGAAGTACCAGTCGTTAGTCCGCCCCTTGTGAAATCAAGCAGGACTCCTGTTGAGCCAAGCCTTGCCGCGCCGACAGTATCAGTTCCTCGCATCGAGGATCCCACTATCCCCGGAAAGGGGTCTGTAACCCTTCAGGTGGCCTCCTACAAAGATCAGGTAAACGCCCGAAAGCTACTCCAGGAGCTATCATCGGAAGGGTATGCCGGTACTGTTGTTCGAATTGATCTTGGTGAGAGAGGAGTCTGGTTCCGTGTCCGGCTAGGACCTTACGCAGGGGAGGAGTCTGAAAGCATTCTGAAGAAACTAAGGGATGATCGGAAATTGAAGGGGTATGTTGTGAAATAGTACTCAGTACGCAGTACCCAGTACGCAGTAGGTAGGCGGAGCTCGCGATAATCACGGGTTCCGTTTTTTTCTACTGGATACTGGGTACCGGGTCCCGGGTACTGGAAAAAGTTTCATG
>JALHUC010000223.1 GCA_022865845.1 bacterium
ACTGATGTCCGCTATCTTGTAACCCTGCTCACTGACTAATGCATAAAGCTCGTCGAAGAGGGAATCCCGGTTGCGTGCAGTCACCGTTACTGTGAGATAGCGGTCCTTTTTAACGTACGGATCCAGCTTTTTAATGAACAGAAGGCTGCCGACTATGAACACGGTGGAGAACCCCCCGAGAACGAAATATCCCATGCCGAAGGCCATACCCAGACCCGCCACAGCCCAGAGGCTGGCCGCCGTCGTCAGGCCCCTCACGGTGGCCCCCTCCTTGATGATCACACCGGCTCCCAAAAAACCGATGCCGGTGACGATCTGGGCTGCTATGCGGGAGGGGTCGAGGCGCAGGGTGGTGTCACCGCCGTCAATTCCGTACTTGAGGCAAAAGGCCTCCGAGATGATCATCATTGTGCAGGCACCCACCGAAACGAGGAGGTTTGTGCGCATCCCCGCCGGACGGCCGTGGGTTTCCCTCTCCAGGCCCACAAGACCGCCTGCCAGGGCGGCAAGGAGAAGTTTGATCAGAATGGACAGTTCGTAGCTCCCCATGAAGGTGTTACCGAAAAACATGTTTTACCTCTTTCCTGGAGCAGGCGGCGCCGGTCCCTAGTTGGTAACAGTCTCCATCTTCGTCAGCTTCTTTCCAAGGAGCGTAGCCGCCACCACGAGTGTGGAGGAGATGAAGATCATGATAATGCCGAGGGCCGAGAGGCGCCCCCACAGTCCGTCTTCAGCAAACCGCAGGATCTGGACGGCCAGCACCTCGGAGCCGGGCCGGGAGAGAACCACCGAAAGTGTCAGCTCGCGAACGAACATGGTGGCCATGAGGATCCACGCGGAAATGATCCCCGGGATAAGGAGAGGTATGACAATGCGGCGCATGGTGTACACAGGCCCGGCCCCGCAGACCCTGGAGGATTCCTCCAGGCTGCTGTGGATCTGGACGAAGGCGCTCGTCAGGGGCCTGATACCGTAGGGGAGATAAGTGGCAATGTACCCGATGAGAAGGGCCCATATCGTGGCGTAAAGGGGGGTCCGCACAAAGAACCACATGAACCCCACTCCGATAACGATGCCCGGAAAGGAAAAGGACAGGAAGCTCAGGGACTCAAGGATGCCCGAAGCCACCGTGCGCACCTTGACGATGACGTAGGAGACGAGGATGGACAGAAATACCCCCAGTGTAGCCCCCACTACGCCGAGGAAAAGGCTGTTTTTCAAAGCCAATAACGATATGGGATCCTTGAGCACATCGATCCAATTTTTGAAGCTCATCAGGGAGAAGGCCCTGGCACCGGGCACCATGACGTAGGGCAGCATGGAGGTATAAAAGAGCACGATGACCGGCAGCACGATGAGGACGAAGGAAAGAGCCCCGACGACGGTGAAGAGGGGGTAGCGGGACCCCTTGAGGTCGATAAGGGTGGGCTTGAAACCCCGGCTGGAAATGGTAACGTAGCGGCTGCTTTCCGAGGTCAGGTAGCGGTACAGATAGATAAGCACGATGGAAGCCGCCAGGGCGCTCATGCCCACCGCGGCGGCCTTCCCGTAGTCAGCGGAGAACCCGGTGGAAATGATCTGGTAGATGTGGGTGGCCAGCACGTACTTGCGGCCCGGCATCCCGATGACGGAGGGAACGGCGAAGGAGGCAAGGCTCCGCACGATAACCAGGATGGCCGAGGCCAGGATAGCCGGACGCAGCACCGGCAAGGTCACGCGGGTCAGGGTGCGCCAGGTCGAGGCGCCGCACACCTTGGACGATTCCTCCAGGGACACGTCGAAGGCGCTCATGGCCGGTGCGATGATCAGGTACGCTATGGGCAGATCCAGGAGCCCCTCCACGAGGATCATCCCCTGTAGGGTATAAATGTTGAAGAGGGCCTTTTCCAGCCCGAAGGTCTGCATAAGCAGCCGATTCAGGATCCCGTTGCTCGGGTTAAGCAGGAGCACCCAGCTCACCGCGAACAGGATATGGGGGATCATCATGGGGATGATGGTAATGACCCCAAAGAGGAACTTGAAGGGGATGTTGGTGCGGGTGTTCATGTAGGCCAGGAATAAGGCGAGTGCCGTGGCCACCAGAGCCGACCCAAGGGTGAAGATCAGGGTATTGATGAGGATGCCAGCGAAGGCGGGATCCGTGTAGGCACTGATGTACTTGTCCAGGGTGAACCCGCCGAAGGTTCCTAGCCCCTCGGAAAAACTGCCCAGGAGCAGCATGAAGACAGGGCATATCGTCAGGAAGCCAACGATAATGATGAGGGTCGGTGTGAGGGTCAGTTTTCTGGGCATTCAAAAGACTCCACAAAGCATAACGGTCCAACGTCCAAGGTCCAACGTCCAACGCAGTCATTGCGAGGAGCATCGAACCTGGCGAAGCGACGCGGCAATCCAGACTATCGAGATTGCTTCACATGTGTAACGGTTCGCGATGACAGGAACCGGGATCGCTTCATCACGCCACTGGCGTGATTCGTGATGACAAACGTTCCATTAACTTCAAACTTCAAACGATCTTCATGCAGTTTCCCCGATGGGAAGCAGAAAACAGTGATCAGGATCGAAGGATACGAACACCTCGTCACCTTCCCTGAGGTCCACCGTGGGCGCGATGGTGGTGGTGAGCAGGGTTTCCCCCATCCGGATCTCCCCCTCGTATGCCTCACCAATGAAGATGAGCGTCTCCACCTTCCCCCTGAAGATATTCCTGCCCCCCGCAGCATCGGTGTCAGCCAGGGTCATGAACTCGGGGCGTACGCACAGCACCGCGTCTGACTCGGGCTGGAGATTCTGGCTGTTGAGGCCGACAATGGGTCCGATGTCGGTGTCGATAACGGCGTGATCCCCCTCAAGGGAGGCCACCTTTCCCCCCACGAGGTTGGCCCGGCCGATGAAATCGGCCACGAAACGGTGATCGGAATTGAAATAGATCTTCTTGGGGTCTCCGATCTCGACGATACTTCCTGCGCGCATGACCGCGATCCGGTCGGAAAGAGCCAGAGCCTCTATCCGGTCGTGGGTCACGTAGACCGCGGTGATCTCAAGCTCGGTGAGAAACCGGCGCAGTTCCTTGCGCGTCTCTTCCCTGAGCTTGGCGTCCAGGTTGCTCAGCGGCTCATCGAAAAGAATGACCTTGGGCTCGGCCACCAGGGCCCTGGCCAGCGCCACGCGCTGCTGCTGACCGCCGCTGAGCTTGGTCGCCGGACGCTTCTCGAATCCTTCGAGCTGCACGAACTCCAGAACCCTGGCCACTCGCTCCCTGATCCGGGCTTTGGGGGTCTTGCGGTTCTGGAGAGGGTAGGCCACGTTGTCGAAGACGTTCATGTGGGGCCAGATGGCGTAGGTCTGGAACACCATGCCAAGCCCACGCTCCTC
>JALHUC010000224.1 GCA_022865845.1 bacterium
AAGCCCGTTATCCATAACAAGAGGTCTTGAATCGCTCCTGGCCCCTCTGGCTCGTTTCCGGTTCCCTGTCCAGGATTTTTCCCTCATGATGATGATGGCAATCCGGTTCATCCCTGTCCTTACGGATGAAACTGATCGTGTTTGGAAGGCCCAGAGGTCCAGGGGAGCGGACCTGAGGAGGGGAGGTCTCAAAGTAAGGGCAGCCACCCTCATGTCCATTATCCTGCCCGTGTTCATCGGTCTGTTTCGCAGGGCGGACGATCTGGCTATCGCACTGGAGGCTCGTGGGTACGTACCTGGAAAGCCCAGGTCGGCCATGTTCCCCCTGAAATGGAAAAGCAGCGACACATTGGCCCTGGTCTGTCTGGTGCTTTGGGCTTCTACAATCCTGTTCCTGATGACCAGGTAGGCTCGCTTCGCTCGAGTTCCAAGTTCCAGGTTCCAAGTTCCAAGTTAACATCAAACCAAAAACGATAATCTTAAACAGGAAGTAATTTTGAGACGAATTAAACTCACCCTGGAATATGATGGTACCGACTTTTCCGGTTGGCAGGTCCAGCCTGACCAGAGGACTGTCCAGGGTGTTCTTCAAGAGTGTCTCAGTAATATGATGGGGAGCCAGATCAAGGTCATAGGGTCCGGGCGGACCGATGCGGGAGTCCATGCCGTTGAGCAGGTCGCCCACGCCGATGTGACAAGAGATATTCCGGCGGCCAACATCATGATGGGGTTAAACAGCTCTCTCGAAAAGGATGTGCGGGTTCTCAACTGTGAGGATACGGCACAGGAATTCCATGCCCAGAGAAGTGCTACCGGGAAGACCTACCGGTATATTATCCTGAACGGGTCACGGCCCACGGCGCTTGACAGGAACAGGGTCTGGTACATTCGGCAGCCCCTCGATCTCGAAGCCATGGTAAAGGGCGCTGCTCACCTTATCGGTGAACAGGATTTTGCGGCTTTCAAGTCAGCCGGGGACGAAACGACTACAGTCAGGAACCTCAGGAAGGTTGACATCCAGATGGAAGGGGAACACATCATACTCTTTTTCGAGGCCAACGGTTTTTTAAAACACATGGTTCGGAACCTCACCGGAGCGCTTGTGGAGGTTGGACAGGGGAAACTGGTCCACGATGACATCCGGCGGCTGCTCCTGGGAAGGTCCAGGGAGAACGCTCCCAAAAAAGCTCCGCCTCAGGGTCTCACCCTCATTCAGGTCACATATTAAACCCGGGTTAAACACCATAGATTTAGGGCAGGCGGAGGACACGGAGAAGCGCTGAACTGGATAAACCTTTGAGATCTGAGATTTGAGATCTGAAATAGAATTACCTCAGACTTCTAAACCTTGACCCGCAAGGGCAATTTAACTAAACTCCTGATTCGATTCAACATCCTCATCACAAAGTGAGCCGAATGCTAAAAATCAACAACATCCACACCTATTACGGTAATATCCACGCCCTGAAGGGCGTGAGCATTGAGGTTTCCGAAGGAGAGATCATCACCCTTATTGGTGCCAACGGTGCCGGAAAAACGACGACCCTGATGTCTGTCTCCGGGGTTGTTCCCATCCGGGAGGGAGAGATCCTTTTCGAAGGGGAACCGATCCACACCAGGCCCCCCGACCAGATCGTCGGTCTCGGGATATCTCAGGTTCCGGAGGGGAGACTTATATTCCCCGGGCTTACTGTGATGGAAAACCTTGATATCGGCGCCTTCCTGAGAAAGGATAAAGCCGGCATAAAGGAAGATCTGGATTATGTTCTGGATCTGTTCCCGATCCTGGCGGAGCGCCGGCACCAGGCGGGAGGTACCTTGAGCGGAGGGGAACAGCAGATGCTGGCCATCTCTCGTTCACTCATGGCCAGGCCGAGACTCCTTCTCATGGACGAGCCTTCTCTTGGACTCGCCCCGATCATCGTGGAGCGTATCTTCGAGATCATCAGGAAGATCAATCAGGAGAACCAGACGACGATCTTCCTCGTAGAACAGAACGCCAACATGGCTCTGCAGATCGCCCATCGAGGTTATGTCATGGAAAACGGGCGCATCACCCTTGTAGATAGTGCCAGGAACCTGGCGACAAACGAGGATGTCAAAAAGGCTTACCTGGGGATTTAAGAGTCTTTTGTTGGGAGGGAATTCAGACCCGCAATTTGCCGGAGATGCCCTTTTGATCTGGGTTGAGCGGATTTCATGGAACGGTTTTTATTGACTCAATCAAAAGTTCAGGATAGTTATCGTGTTTACTTTAAAAGCCGCTTATACAAAAACATACATATCGCAGTATTCCCTTTTGGTGGGGGACCTGCCGGATCGCTCCACTGGGGTGGTTTTAACACTAAGGAGGTATTTGGATGAGAAGGGTAATGTGTATTACTGTTGTTGCCATGATGGTCATGGCCCTAATGATCACCGGTTGCTCGAAAAAAGCAGAACCGGTACAGCCCATAAAAGTAGGCGTTGCCGGTCCTCACAGTGGTGACCTGGCCTCCTACGGCATACCGACTGTTCGCGCGGCCGAACTGGTAGTCGAAGAGATCAACGCCAAGGGCGGCGTTCTTGGCCGACCCGTGGAACTCCTCATAGAGGACGATGTATGTAAACCTGAAGTTGCTACCAACACCGCCACCAAGCTGGTTTCTGACGGGGCCGTCGTTGTTGTGGGGCACGTTTGTTCAGGCGCCACCAAGGCGGCTCTCGGGATCTATAATGACGCTGGTATCATCGTCATGTCCCCCTCCGCTACCAATCCGGATCTGACCCAGAGCGGTGATTATCCCAACTTCTACCGTACCATCGCTTCCGATGACCTGCAGGCCAAGCTGGGTGTCGATTTCACTGTCAATACCCTGGGCGCCAAGAAGGTGGCGGTTCTTCACGACAAAGGTGACTACGGCAAGGGATACGCCGAGTTTGCCAAGAAATACCTGGAGGAGATGCCCGGAGTCGAGGTAACCCTGTTTGAGGGAGTCACCCCCGGTGCCGTGGATTACAGCGCCATCGTTCAGAAGGTAGGAAGGTCTGGTGCTGAGGCAGTCGTTTACGGTGGATACCACCCTGAGGCCTCCAAGATCGTCACGCAGATGAAAAAGAAGAAGATGGACATCTTTTTCGTTTCCGATGACGGTGTCAAGGACGTGACCTTCATTAAAGTCGCCGGCGAGTACTCCGAGGGCGTGTACGCTTCCGGCCCCATGGATGTTTCCGATCTGCCCATGTACCAGAAGGCCGTTGAGGCTCACAAGGCCAAGTACGGTGAGGAGCCGGGCGCCTTCTTCAAGGAGGGTTACGCTGCCACGATAGCACTGCTGAACGCCATCGAGAAAGCCGGATCCACCGAGTCCGCTGCCATCGAGAAGGTCCTTCGCAGCGAGTTTGTCGACACGACGGTGGGTAATATCTCCTTCGACGCGAAGGGTGATGCCATCGGTGTCGGGTTCTCCATGTACAAGGTCGTTAACGGAGAGTACGTAGAACAGAAATAAATTTTGAACCGAACCCTGGAAGCAGGGGAGAGGCACTAAGGCCTCTCCCCTGTTCTTTGTTTCCGCAAGAACACAGGCATCCCGTACGACCTTTATTACTTATGGATTACTTCTTCGAGCTATTTCTAGGCGGGCTTACCCGCGGGTCCATCTACGCCCTCATCGCCCTGGGCTATACCATGGTGTACGGCATCATTGAGCTGATAAACTTTGCCCATGGCGAGATTTACATGATCGGCGCCTTTACGGCTCTTATCGCCGCCAGCCTGTTGACCATGGCAGGATTTCAAGGCCTTGCAGTGCTGGCACTTGCTATGGTTATTGCGGTAATTTATGCCGGGGCCTACGGATATACGGTTGAAAAGGTCGCTTATCAGCCATTACGCCAGGCGTCCAGGCTAAGTCCCCTTATCAGCGCGATCGGGATGTCTATTTTTCTTCAGAACTACGTCCTTCTGGCGCAGACATCGGACTTTCTTCCGTTCCCGTCCCTGATACCCCAGTTCAAGTTTATGAAGTCGATCGAACACATTTTCAGCTCCTCTGAACTTGTCATAGTGACGGTAACGGCTACGACAATGATCCTGCTCACTTGCCTCATCAAATTCACGCGCATGGGGAAGGCCATGAGGGCCACGGCCCAGGACCGGAAAATGGCTATGCTGGCGGGAATTAATATCAACCGGGTGATTTCCACGACCTTTGTCATCGGATCTTGTCTGGCCGCTGTGGGCGGCGTTCTCATTGCTTCCCATATAGGCCAGATCAACTTCTATATCGGATTTATTGCCGGGATCAAGGCCTTCACAGCCGCGGTTCTGGGAGGGATAGGATCGATTCCGGGAGCTGTTCTTGGAGGCCTCGTGCTGGGCTGGACCGAAAGTTTTGCCACCGGTTACATTTCCAGCGATTATGAGGATGTTTTCGCCTTTCTCCTGCTGGTCATCATCCTGATATTCAGGCCTGAGGGTCTGCTGGGCAAGTCCAGCACCCACAAGGTTTAGAGATCTATTTGATAGGGTCGCAAAAAGTCCAGGCGGAACTTTTTGCTCAACGGAAAGTGAAAAGCGTCGTTTTCCCTTTCCTCACGGATCGACGACCCTACTATCGGTCATCGATCCGGGCGCCCATACGGGGCGCGTTGATGACTTTTTACGATGTCATCAACTTGGGTAACTTCGTAAAAAGACTCTTCGAGTTTGCTGATGGTTCGAGGTCTTGAACATGAAAGATCTTAAACAGTCCCTTTTCATTTCAGTATGGTTCATGCTGCTCACCTTTCCCATAATGGTGATCCGCGTCAATACGATTGAAAAGGTCGTACAGTGGCGCTGGATCAACATGGCGGCCATGGGGCTTGGCACTTTCATCCTTTCCTACCTGTGGCGATATATGATGGCCCGCAAGGAAGCCGGAGGCAATGAGAGCGAGGGGAGCGTTGCCTGGCACCAGCGGTTGTTCAGTGAAAAAAGGCTCTTCCTACCCTTTGGAGCCGCTTTTTTTACCTTTGCGGCCCTTTTTCCCCTTATCGTTTCCGAATACCGGGTCAACGTCATGATAACGGCCATGATCTACATTGTGCTGGG
>JALHUC010000225.1 GCA_022865845.1 bacterium
AGTCATCGGCGTCCCATCTGAAAAACATGCTCGACGCTTTACAACTCCAGGCAAAAACAGGTGAGTCCTCTTTCCCAACCCTGAAGGGGTCTCTGAAAAGGCCTGTTTCGGGGAAAGTGGTAAAATCCTTCGGGAGGAACCGAACCGGCCGCTTTAACACATACATCCTTTCCAACGGGGTGACGATCCAATCGGCGGAAGGTACTCCCATCAGATCCGTCTACGGAGGAAAGGTCATCTTCGCTGACTGGTTCAGCGGTTATGGCCGGATCATTATCGTTGACCATGGAGGAGGGTACTACACCCTGTACGGACATCTGCTGGAACTGATGGCCGCGGTGGGTGACGAAGTTGAAGCGGACAAGATCATCGGCCTTGTCGGAGACAGCGGTTCACTGGAAGGGGCTGCCCTCTATTTCGAGATAAGATATCACGGGAAACCGGTGGACCCTTCCCCCTGGTTTAAAGGATGATTACATTTCGTGCAGCATCCAGCATCAGAACGACGTTGGACTATTGGAAGCAAAACCAGCGAACCACATGAAAGTGACTGGATCGGCCTTCAATCTCCGAGGCTATGCTGATCAGTCCTGATAATGAAGGTGGGTTGCAACATCCATCTTGCTAAAGGAGGAATATCTCATGAGACCTGTCAGGTACCTTAAAACCGGGGTGCTGGTTGCGCTCCTGCTTCTGGTGGGGGTGACGACAGATAATAGAAGTCCCATCGGCGACGCCCAGGCATACAACAACCAGACCTATGACCAGATCCGCCTGTTCTCGGAAGCCCTTTCTATCGTCCAGAAGAACTACGTCGAGGAGCCTGAATCACAGGAGCTTGTGCGCGGGGCCATCAAGGGCATGCTCAACTCCCTCGATCCCCACAGCTCTTTCATGGACCCTGACATGTACAAGGAAATGCAGATAGACACCCAGGGCGAGTTCCAGGGGATCGGCATCACCATCGGGACCAGGGACGGGATACTCACCGTCATCGCCCCCATTGACGACACACCCGCGTTCCGCGCCGGCATCCTTGCCGGAGACAAGATCGTGATGATCGAGGGCACATCCACAAAGGACATGAGCCTCATGGAAGCGGTAAAGATCATGAGGGGCCCCAAGGGCACCAAGGTGACGATCAGCATCGTCAGGGAAGGTGAACCGGAACCAATCAAGTACACCATCACCCGTGATGTCATTCCTCTCTTCAGCGTGAAGGTCAAGGATCTCGACCCAAATATCGGTTATGTGAGGATCACCCAGTTTGCGAAGAAAACCTCTACAGAGTTTATCGAGGCCCTCGAAAAGATACGTGGGGAAAAGGGAGAGGCCTTCAAGGGCCTGGTTCTGGACCTCAGGAACAACCCCGGGGGTCTTCTGGTATCGGCCATTGAGATCGCAGACATTTTCGTTGATTCCGGACCTATCGTTACGACCAAGGGACGTCTGCAGAACCAGAACTTCGCCTACAACGCCAAGAGTAAGGGTACGGAGCCTTATTACCCCATAGTGGTCCTGGTTAACGGCGGTTCAGCCAGCGCG
>JALHUC010000226.1 GCA_022865845.1 bacterium
CGAATAGACAGACTGACCAAAAAGGAAGCGGAACTCATCGTCAACACGGTTCTCAAGAGCATTGCTGACTCCCTTGCAACTGGCGGTAAAGTGGAGCTCAGAGGGTTCGGCAGCTTCAAGGTCAAGGACAGGCGGTCCAGAGAGGGCAGGAATCCCAAGACTGGTGATAAAGTATCAGTGGATGCGAAACGTGTTCCTTATTTTAAGGCAGGCAAGGAGTTGAGGGAACGCGTAAATAATTAGCTCGAGCAGACAAACCATTTTGGAGCGGCTGGTATTAACCAGCCGCTTTTTTGTGCTCGAGCTAATTTGACTTTGCGACGAAGCGACCGAGCGACTGAGAGACGGAGAGACTTGGCGAAGAAGGCGTCGATCAATGGACCGAAGGAGCAACTTGGTGCGTCATCGGTATTGTTAAACTCTTTCATTTAACAAAGAAGTTAATGATGCCTGGATTTATATTTTATTATTGCGGTTTTTCGCAAAGTCGCTAAGTCATGTCGACGTTAAATCGTACCGTCGGTAGTTTGAGACGGGTACTTTACATTACAGTCTTCCCGTGTAAAATTAACTCCGAAATTAATCCTTTAGGAGGAAACATGGCTGGACATTCAAAATGGGCTAATATCAAACACAGAAAAGGCGCTCAGGATGCGGAAAGAGGCAAGATTTTTACCAAACTTAACCGCGAGATCATGGTTTCCGCCAAGATGGGAGGCGGTGACGTTGAGTCCAACCCGCGGCTCAGGCAGGCTATCGCCAAAGCAAAATCGGCAAACATGCCCATGCAGAACATCGAGCGAGCGATCAAAAAGGGAACCGGTGATCTTGAGGGCGTCAACTACGAGGAGATCCTCTACGAGGGGTACGGCCCGGCAGGAGTTGCAGTACTTGTGGAAACCCTGACCGACAACAGGAACAGGACCGTTTCCGACGTCCGCAGCGCCTTTACGAAAAATAACGGAAACCTGGGCGAGGCGGGGTGCGTTTCCTGGATCTTCCAGATGAGCTCCTATTTTGTTTTTTCCAAAGAGGAGGTAGAGGGGGACCTCCTGGTGGAAGTGGCTCTGGAAGCCGGTGCTGAGGACATTAACGAAGAAGGATCCGAATACGAAGTGACCGGTCCTCCGGATAAAATCGATGCATTAAAGGATGCTTTTGCGGCAGCCGGCCTTCAGTATCAGGTAGGAGAGGTTACGATGCTGCCACAGAACGTCATCAAGCTTGATGACAAACAGGCACAACAGACGCTTAAGCTTGTGGAGGCCCTGGAGGATAGCGACGATGTTCAGAAAGTCTTCGCCAACTTCGATATCTCAGACGATGTTATGGAAAACCTCAGATAAATATCATGCGCATCCTCGGTGTCGACCCGAGCCTTCGGTCAACAGGCTATGCAATTGTAGAAGGGGACCGGAGGAATCAGAAAATTATCGAGTTCGGTCTTATTAAAACGCACAGTCCTGAACCCCTGGAAGATTCCCTGAAGCATATAGCGGATGCAATTGAGCAAGTCGTGCGAGTACACTCGCCAGACAGCCTCGCCATTGAGAATATCTTCACGGCCAGAAATAGCCGTGTGGCGCTTCAGCTTGGTCACGTCAGAGGGGTTGTTATACAGGTTTGCACACGTTGTGGACTACAAACCTTCCACTATGCTGCTACACGGATCAAGGAGACGGTAGCCGGGTATGGCCGGGCGTCCAAGGAACAGGTGCAGAACATGGTTGTGCGAACCTTTGGGCTAACCGAAACTCCTCCCCACGATGCTGCTGACGCCATAGCGGCTGCCTTGACACATTTCTACTGGTACCGGCAGGAGGATGAAAACAGGTGATCGCCCTTATCAGCGGACGTCTAGCGGTTAAGGATCCAGCGGGCACGGTGGTCGTGGACACAGGAAATGTCGGATACCGCATCTTTGTTTCCTTAAACACCCTCATGCGTCTTCCCGAGGTAGGGGAGGATCTGATTCTGCATACTGTTACGGTGGTTCGGGATGACGCCATGCACCTTTTCGGGTTCGGAGACACCCAGGAAAAAGACCTGTTTAATCTCCTTGTACAGGTTAAGGGCATCGGTCCCAAAGTCGCCCTGTCCCTTCTCGGGGGGTTAAAACCCGCCGATCTGAAGAACGCTATCTACCGTGAGGATGCAGGATGGATCAGCACGGTGCCTGGGGTAGGCAAAAAGACTGCCGAAAGGATCGTTCTGGAACTGAAGGACAAGGTGCAGCCGGGAGGGGAAGATCTTGCAGCCGTGGTGGTCGGTGTGGAGGAACAGATGATCTCCGATGTGGTTTCCGCCCTCGCCAACCTTGGCTACCCTGCGTCACTGAGCAGAAAAACGGTACAGGACATTCTTAATAAAGATGGCAGGCCCGAAGACTTTACGGGCATCATCCGTGAATCGCTGAAAATGTTGTCAGGGAGAAAAATGTGATTCCAAATTCCAAATTTCATATTCCAAATAGAACTGATCCGGATGCTGAGATTGTTCTGTTTGAATTATTGACTTTGGAATCTGGATTCTGGAATCTGGAATTCGATCATGGATGACGATCGCATCGTAAATCCGGAACAGACCAACGAGGAAGCTGCATTCGAGGTCAATATCAGGCCCAGGAGGCTGGCTGAATATGTGGGCCAGTCCCGGGTCAAGGATAACCTCAGTGTCTTCATCAGGGCTGCCAAGGACAGGGGGGAAGCCCTGGATCACGTTCTCCTCTTTGGCCCTCCAGGCCTGGGCAAGACTACCCTGGCTAATATCCTGGCAAACGAGCTGGGTGTAGACATCCGTTCCACATCGGGGCCGGCAATGGAACGGTCTGGGGATCTGGCAGCCATCCTCACCAACCTGGACGACAGGGGCGTTTTTTTTATCGATGAGATCCACCGCATGAACAGGGTGGTGGAGGAGGTCCTTTATCCTGCTATGGAGGATTTTTGCCTGGATCTTATCATCGGTAAAGGTCCGGGAGCCCGCACTGTCAAACTGGACTTGCCGAAATTTACCTTGATCGGCGCAACGACCCGTATGGGGCTTCTTTCCTCTCCTTTCCGGGACCGTTTCGGAGTGGTTTTCCGGCTGGAATACTATTCGGTCGGAGAACTGAAACAGATCATCACCCGAGCGGCCAGGATCCTGGAGGTTGAACTTACGGGGGATGCCGCCGACGAGGTGGCCAGCCGCTCAAGGGGCACGCCGAGGGTGGCCAACCGACTGCTCAAGAGGGCCAGGGACTTCGCCCAGGTCGAAGCGGAAGGGATCATCACCCTGGAGGTGGCACGACACACCCTGGAGAGGCTTCAGATCGACGAGGTGGGCCTTGACGGTCTGGACAGAGCAGTGCTCCTTACCATCATCGACAAGTTCGCAGGTGGCCCCGTGGGGATCGAGACAATAGCCGCTTCCATCGGGGAGGAGCGGGATACCATCGAGGATATCTGCGAACCGTACCTGCTGCAGGAAGGATACATTCAGCGCACACCGCGGGGTCGAACCGCCACAGAGTCAGCCTACAGGCATCTCGGTAG
>JALHUC010000227.1 GCA_022865845.1 bacterium
CAGATTGCCCAGAGCTCAAGTATGTGGATCTGGGTACCTATCATCAGGAATATGAGGGAGTTGATAATGAAAGCCGCGATCTCCCAGAAGTTCTTGATCGCGAGCCGGGTCGTGGGGCTCATGGCAAGCCTTGCCCCCTGGTTACCTATGAGGACTCCGGCAGCGACCACTGCCATGACACCGGAAACATGAAAAGTGTGTTCCGCTACGATAAACGCTCCAAAGGCCAGGAGCAGCGTGATGAGCACCTCCAGGACGTGATCGTCCAGGCGCTTAAGGAGAAGAAACGCCAGGTAGCCGAGGACCAATCCGGTAAGGAGTCCACCTACCACAACCTTCAGGAAGAGAAGGATGGATGCGGTGACGTTTAGAGATCCAGAGGTGACAATGCCTACGATAACGCTGTAAAGGACAATGCCGGTACCGTCGTTGAAGACCGACTCTCCCTCCACGATCATGGACAGACGCTTGGAGACGCCCAGCTTTTTAAAAAGAGCCAACACCGATATGGGGTCGGTAGGGGTGATCATGACCCCCACCAGCAGAGCCACCGTCATGGGAAGCCCTGTCATGCGCTGAATAAGGTAGCCTGCCAGGAACCCGGAGACCATGAGCCCGGGGAAGGCAAGAGCCCCGATGGTCTTCATGTTGCGTCTCAGGTCGGTCAGTTCAAAGTGGATCGCCCCTTCAAAAAGAAGAGGTGGAAGAAAAATAAAGAGGATAAGCTCCTCGGTGAGGCGATAGGGCTCTACGGCTGCCAGGCTGACGAGGAGACCGCCGAACACAAGGGCAATGGTGTAGGGGAGCCGGATGTATTTGACGGCCACGGCGATGGCGGCCGCTACGGTAAGCAGGGTGAGGAACTGGATCTCGGAGGAGATTAATAGGTGGTCCATATGATCTGTGGAATAGGGAATAGGGAAGGAGGGAGGATGAAGAAGATCAAAGACTAAACGTTATTCTCCCGGTCCGTTTTTCTATTCCTCCTTCTTCCTTCCTCCTTCCACCTTCTCATTGAGCGCGCGATAAAATCTGTCCTTATCAATTATGGCGCGCTCTATTTTCCCCTCCGCCACCTTTTCCACTTCGTCGTGTACCTCGACATCGAACAGATATTTTACACCCCTGGATTCTATCAAGGTAACCCTGACTGTAATAGACATGCCTGGTGGTGTGGGTTTCAGGTGATAGACGGAGATCCAGGTCCCTACGGAGATCTCATCGGGTTTCATTACTGATTTCAGTGCATCGGTGGCTGCTGCTTCGAACATCATCGCCACCATAGGTGTGGCCAGTACGTCGACGCCGGTGTTACCCATGGCACTGGCCAGGTGCTCATTCTTGACGGTAACCTCGAATTGACCGATTGTTCCTGGCTTTAAACGGTTCATTTCAACCCCTATTGTGATGTGAAACTAACCACAGGTCGCCCTGTCCGTCAAGGTAATCCAAGGTGAAAGTGAAAAACTTCTTGCATACAGCATAGTTTATACTGTATTTTGTATACAATTATTAAGGTGCTTGGTTCAGGTGGTTCCAATTCTTCTGGTTATCGTTCTTGGCACTTGGCCTTCTGCTAAAAACTTACCTGTGGGCGGGTTGCCATTCATGGGGATACCATTATTTCAGTCAAATCTCAAACCGGGAAGCGAAGCTTTCTAAATTCAGGGAAGGAGTTGTGTTATGGCTAGCTTAAAGGAAAAATTCGGGGGAGGTCTCCCAGCTCTCAGGGATGACATCCGAAACCTTGTGAAGAGCCACGGTGACGTCGTTCTTTCCGAAGCTACGGTCGCTCAGGCCTACGGCGGGATGAGGGGTATCAAGAGCATGATATGCGATACCTCGGAGGTCAGCCCCGATAAGGGTC
>JALHUC010000228.1 GCA_022865845.1 bacterium
AACCGGGATTGCCGCGTCATCACGCTTCATGCGTGATGTTATCATTCACCCCCACCTCGGTCCTCCCCCCTCAACAGGGGGAGGAAGAATAGCGAATATGACTATTTTATGCTCGCAATGACAATATGGGTACGGCTGATTCCTTAACAAAGGGCGATTTTTTCAACACGAAGTTCACGAAGTTAACAAAGTAAGGATTTCGGTTTGGCCCTGCCCCCCTTCGTGCCACTTTGTGTACTTTGTGTTGAATTAAACGACGCCTTTATAGTAACTGTGCCTTAACCAAGATCCAAGCCTTCCTCTGCGTCCTTCGCGAACTCTGCGTTAAAACAAGCCGCTTTTATATAAACCGGCGGTTTACTCTATGTCAGGTTTTCTAAGTGACCTCTGTCCCTCTATGTTAAAATAGACGTAGTTGTACACTGGAAGTTAAACCCTCGTCCGTAGGGAGGTTGACCCTTATGCAAATAGCTATGATCGGACTCGGAAGGATGGGTATGAACATGGCCCGCAGGCTTCTGGGTGGAGGTCATGAAGTCGTCGCCTTTAACCGGAGCCGGGACAAAACCGATGAACTTGTTAAGGAAGGGGCGACGGGAGCCTATTCTCTTGAAGAGGTCGTAAGCAAGCTTGAAGCACCGCGGACCGTGTGGATCATGCTCCCTGCGGGCAAAACGGTGGATGACACTATTTCCAGGTTGAAAGGGCTACTTGATTCTGGCGACACCATCATCGAGGGGGGCAACAGCTATTACAAGGACGACATCCGGCGGGCAGGTGAGCTGGAACCTGCCGGCATCGCCTATGTGGACGCGGGCGTGTCCGGGGGAATATGGGGCCTTGAGGTAGGGTACTGCACCATGATAGGCGGACCCAGGGAGAGGTTCGATCATCTGGAACCGGTCTTCAAGACCCTGGCCCCGGAAGAGGGTTATATGTATTGCGGACCCACCGGTGCGGGACACTTCGTCAAGATGGTCCACAACGGCATCGAGTACGGAATGATGCAGGCCTACGGTGAGGGGTTCGAGATCCTGGAGGCTTCCGAGTATGGCCCTGCCCTCGACTATGCCCAGGTCTCCCACCTGTGGAACCAGGGCAGCGTAATCCGGTCATGGCTGCTGGAGCTTGCCGAGGAAGCGTTTAAAAACGACGCCCGCCTGGATGAGATCACAGGGCACGTGGACGATTCCGGAGAGGGCCGCTGGACCGTCCAGCAGGCCATCGATACTTCCGTACCTGCCCCTGTTATCACCCTATCTCTCTTCGCCCGGTTCAGGTCCAGACAGGACAACTCCTTTTCCAATCGGATCCTGGCAGCGTTAAGGAGAGAGTTCGGGGGACATGCGGTTAAAAAAAGGTGATCGGTGATCGGTGAAAACGCAGTCTTTGTTTGATATTTTGTCATGCGTAGCAAGTAGTTCGATTAGATTTACGACTTAGCAATAGAAGGTTCAGGTTTTAGGTTTGAGGTTTGAACTTACCGATTACTGATTACCGATTACTGATTACTCGACCACGTCGGATAGTTCGACCGAAAGGAAACCATGACCAGGGACGATAAGAAACCAGACACGGACACTGAACTTTCCGCCGTGGTTGAGGGTCACGCAACCGCCGATCCTCCCTCCGTGGACTGTCTTCTTCAGTCACCCTCTGACCCCTGCACGCTAGTCATCATAGGGGCCTCGGGTGACCTGACATCCAGGAAGCTGATCCCCGCCCTTTACCACCTTTTTGAGAAAAAAGGCCTGCCGGACCGGTTCCAGGTGGTCGGCTGCGGCCGGACAGCCCTGACCGACGATGAGTTCCGGGCCAGGATGGAAAAATCTGTTCTGGAGAACGACGAAGACCAAAGCCTGTGGGAAGCCTTCAAAGTCAGGCTGCATTATCGTGTTATCGAATATGACTCCGCGGATTCCTACAGGGAACTGGCCGAACAGCTCCGAGAGTTGGATAGCACAAGCGGCACGGAGGGGAACCGCATCTTCTATCTCGCCCTCCCTATGTTCCTTTACGGAACTTCGGCCCAGATGCTGGGAGAGAGCGGCCTCGCCGTAGAACATGAGCACGGCAACGGCTGGACCCGTATCGTGGTGGAGAAACCTTACGGGAGCGATCGCGCCTCGGCGGCGCGACTGGACGAGGTCGTCCACCAAAGTTTTTCCGAGAGCCAGGTCTATCGCATCGATCACTACCTGGCCAAGGAAACGGTTCAGAACATCCTCATCTTCCGGTTCGCCAACGCCATTTTCGAGCCCATGTGGAACCGGAACTATATCGAGCATGTTGACATTATCGCCTCGGAGACCCTCGGGGTGGAAAAGCGGGCCGGTTACTACGAAACTTCAGGGGTGCTGCGGGACATGTTCCAGAACCACATGCTGCAGCTCCTTGCTCTCACCGCCATGGAACCGCCCAGCGGCTTCGAATCCGACGCCGTCCACGACGAGAAGGTCAAGGTATTCCAGAACCTGCGCCCATTCCCCACTCACAACCTCTTCGAGAACCTGGTCCTGGGGCAGTACAGGGCCGGCACAGTAGATGGGGAACCCGTGAGAGGGTACCGGGAGGAGCAGGGCGTGGACGCCAGATCCCTCGTACCAACCTATGGAATGATGCAGGTATATCTCGACACCTGGCGATGGCAGGGTGTCCCCTTCTTTCTCACCAGCGGAAAACGGTTGGGTGCGAAACTCACCGAGATCGTCATCAAGTTCAAGGAGGTTCCTGTCTCCACGTTCCGCGACGTGCTGGGGAAGCACATCACAGCCAACGTACTGACCATGGGGATTCAGCCCAGGGAACACATCACCCTTTCTTTCCAGACTAAAAGCCCGGGGGCCGAAACCTGTCTTCGCACAGTGAAGATGAACTTTGATTTCGAGGAAGGGTATGCAGGGCCCAAGCTCCAGGCTTATGAAAAGGCTATTCTGGACTGCATGCATGGCGATCAGATGCTGTTCTGGAGACAGGACGGGATCGATCTGGCCTGGGCATTTATCGAGCCGATCCTGAAGGAGTGCGAATCGTGCAAGGACCCGAAACGCCTGCTGCAAACATACAAGGCAGGGTCATGGGGCCCGAAGGCCGCTGTTCAGTTGAAGGAGTTGATGGTCAAACAATGCCGATAAAAAGCCAGGGATTCCCGGTTTTTTATCGGCATTGCAATTCCAGATTCCGGATTCCACATTCCAAAAAAAAGCCGAGATTCACAGATCTGCCCTGCCGGTTTGTTCTCTGGAATCTGAAATTTGGAATTTGGAATTCGCCCTACGCAATATAGGGTGATAATAGAGCCGATCGCGTCAGATCCTCAATCTCCTGGCGTGATGCCCCTGAGGCGAGAAACCGGCGCATATCCAGGCTGGCCTTGCCCGGTACAAGCTCCCCGACCAGCCGATCATAATCGGCCTGTTCTTCCCGGGTAGCTCCCTCCTGCAAATACTCCCATATGGTCTCATAGGCAATAGCCGGG
>JALHUC010000229.1 GCA_022865845.1 bacterium
CAAAAAATGGACATTTTGGGAGATAACTCATGGTAGAGTCCCTCTGTGCCAATGATAGTGAGACACCTACCCCTTGAGAAATTAGTGTAGGGCGGGTAGGAGATGAAGGATGATGACACAGACAGAGAACCAGAGACCAGAGGGAGAGATCGGGGTAACGGAAGGAGTCCGTAGGACGACTGGAGTTACCCCGATCGGCGCGCACATGAACGTCCCGGACCCTGAAGTGCCGGAGAGAAAGAACCGCCGCAGATTCACCGCCCGGTACAAGCTCCGGATCCTTGAAGAAGCCGATGCATGCACGGAGCCGGGCCAGATCGGGGTCCTGCTCCGCCGTGAGGGCCTGTACTCTTCGAACCTGACCACATGGCGAAAGCAAAGGGAAAAGGGGCTTCTGGATGCCTTGTCACCCAGAAAGCGGGGGCGGAAGAAGATAGAGAAAAGCCCGCTTTCCGAGGAGGTGGCCCGGCTTCAGAGAGAGACCGAACGGCTCAAGCGTAAGCTCAAACAGGCCGAAAGGATCATCGAGGTTCAAAAAAAAATATCCGAGATCCTGGGGATCTCTCAGGATCAGAGCGAAGAGAGCAGCTTATGAAAGCCACTTCCGAGTTGAGCCAGGATGTTGGCAGGAAACCGGCCTGTGAGGCCCTGGAGGTGCCCAGGGCGACGTTTTATCGTCATCTTGACAGGCCTCTACGCAGATCGGACCAGGACGATGGTTCCCGCACCACTCCGCCTCTATCCCTGACTCAGGTAGAGCGGCGGGATGTGATCGACATCCTGCACTCAGAGAGATTTCAGGACAGGGCTCCCTATGAGGTCTATGCCACGCTTCTGGATGAAGGACAATACCACTGTTCCATCAGGACCATGTATCGAATCCTCGAATCCGAGCACGGCGATGTCAAAGAGCGAAGAAAGGGCCACCGACGAACCCAATACCAAAAACCGGAACTTCTAGCCACGGCTCCCAATCAGGTCTGGTCCTGGGACATAACCAAACTCAAGGGGCCGGCCAAGTGGACCTATTTCTATCTCTACGTAATCCTTGATATTTTCAGTCGTTATGTTGTCGGATGGATGGTCGCGCACATGGAGCAAAAAGCCCTGGCTAAACGTCTCATCGAACAGAGCTGCATCAACCAGAATATAGCGCCGGGGCAGTTGACCATCCACGCGGACCGGGGTTCCAGCATGAAATCGAAAGTTGTTGCCCAGCTTATGGCGGACCTGGGGGTTACCAAGACACACAGCAGACCCCATGTGAGCAATGACAACCCCTACTCGGAATCCCAGTTCAAAACCTTGAAATACTGCCCGGCTTTCCCTGACAGATTCGGATCCATTCAGGATGCCCGTTCTTTTTGTCAGGGTTTCTTTACTTGGTACAACAAAGAGCATTGTCATTCGGGTATAGGCTTGATGACCCCTGAATCGGTTCATTACGGCCTGGCGGAAGGCATCTTTACAACTCGCTCAACGGTATTGGCCGAAGCATATGAAAAGCATCCAAATAGATTCAAAGGGAAATTGCCGCAGCCCCCTGAACTTCCGAAGGCCGTATGGATAAACAGGCCTTCGAGTGATGGAATGGGAGTCTAATTTATTGGAACCGGTGTCTCATTTCCATTGACACGTTCCGCTGACGGTTACTCGCCTCGGCTTGGGTTCTCTCGGCGCTCGAAAGCCAAGGATACGATCTCTGATGGTTACAAAGTCGCAACCGAGCAACCGGTTACGTGCTGATTGAGCGGCTGTCTTTATGTACTGCTTTAGTCCGTCGATGAAGTCCTGATCTGAGGTAAACGGCCGCCGTTCCGTAGGATCGAATACCTCTCCGAGTGGATTATGCTGGACGAAAACGTCAATGGC
>JALHUC010000230.1 GCA_022865845.1 bacterium
AAAAGCCTGGCCGGAGTTTTGCTCCAGCCAGGCTTTCGGTATCTGGCAGCGAAGTAAGAATGAACCTATTTGAGTGTCAGGGAGAAGGTCAGAATGTCGATCGTTTCGGCATCGGACATCCCCTTGTCAGCCACGGCGGAGGGCATCATCGATCCGGGGTGGCCCCAGCGGATTTTGTGGAGAGTCTCCTGGGGGTTGTCATTGGCTAGCCATCCAACACCCTGGATGCCTTCCTTGCCCTTGTCAAAGTCTCTCTTGTTGCCGTCCTTCCCGTGGCACGCTGCACAGGCCTTGCTGTAGAGGTTGCCGCCGTTCAGGGCGTCCCCCCTGGCAGTGCCGTCGGAGTTTAAGGCAGAACTGATGTCGATCTGACCTTCCCGGATAAACTTCACCAGAGCCCATACGCTATCACTGTTCGATGCGAGAGCATTGATCGTGTGGGCACTGCCTTTGTCAGTGAGGGCGTCGTAGAGCTGCTGAGGGCTCTTGGTTCTCGCACTGTAAAGCCCATCGATCCCGGTGAAATGAGACCCTTTTTTGTAGCGCCCGTCCTTCCCGATGGAATCCCAGCCGTGACATTCCTTACAGCGCCACGTATCGCCTCCGGATTTTTTGGCTTCAGAAGGGTAGAGGGGGTGATTACCCGAGACCTCGACATCAAGGACCTTGAACCATTTGTCATAGAGCAGCCCACCCACCTGGATGTCCGCCGCCGTATACCCTTGGGGGACCGATTCGGCCATGGCCGCATCTGGGATGTGGAAGATCAGGGCTCCCAGGGCAAAAACCACAGCCGTGAAAGCCACTACCACTATGTTTTTTCTGTTCATTATGGAACCTCCTTTTGGGGAGAAATCCGAGGCAACCTCCACTGTGAAAGAAATCCACGGTTCTCCGATTACTGATCCGAACAACGAAAGCCCTTGCTACTGGCCGCATTTCACGGATTTAGCAGGGAAATGATGGTAAGCTCGCTTATTATAGACAATCAAAATGGTATGACAATCAAAATGATATGACAATCAAATAGTTTTCTAGAATGATACTTTATTAACTTATTAGGCCATCAGGTTGGTGCGGATTGTCTGGAGGATGAAACGGTTACAATATGATCCGCCCTCATGCTCCCGTCACAGCGTCACATGTTGAGTCCTGCACAGTACGTCCGGGAACGCTGTCTGCTAGAGGATGATCCGCTTGCGGATCTCTCTCACAGCGACGGTGAAGAAGAGCACACTAAATACTGTCAGCCAGAGAAGATCTGCGAATATGGACCAGTCAACATTCCCTGTGAACAGTGCGCGGCTGATATCTACCCCGTGTGTGAGGGGAAGGAACCATGAGAATGTCTGGGCCCAGCCGGGGAGGTTGGTCACCGGAAAGAAGATCCCGGAAAAAAGGAACATGGGGGCGATGACCAGTGTAAAGTAGTAGGAGAAGAAGTCGTAGGATGGGGCCCTGGCGGTGACGATCATGGAAAGAGATGCAAAGAGGAGCCCGATGAGAAAGGCAAGTCCAAGGGCCAGCACGGCCCAGAAGCTATTGACCAGGCCGAAAAGCGACATGACCAGGAGCATGGCGGTCCCGGAGAGAAAACCTTTGGTGCCTCCCCAGAGGATCTCACCGGCGACGATGTCTTCCAGGGAAACCGGCGTGGCCAGTATGGCATCGAAAGTGCTCTGGCGCGTCATCCGTGTGAACGACCCGAAGGTGCACTCGAAGGTCGCGGCGTACATGGCGGCGGAGCAGATCAGGCCGGGGGCGAGGAATTCGATGTAAGGGATCCCGTTCACGGTACCCACCATGCGACCCAATCCCCAGCCCATGGCCAGCAGGTACAACAGAGGTTCACCCAGGTTGCCGAGGATGCTGGCCTTGTAAAACTTGGTCCAGACCTTGATATCGCGGTACCAGACGGTAAAAGCACGCAAGGAGAGGTTGCCCAGCAGCCTTTCTCCCTTCCGGATCAACATCGGCCGGCCGGTGGAAGCGGGTTCGCTCATTCTCTCAGGTCCCTTCCTGTCAGCCGCAAAAAAACATCCTCAAGGGTGGCGCGTCGGTGGAGGATGGTCCGGTTTGAGTCCAGGGCGAGCCCGGTGAGAACCTTTGTGGCATCCGGCGAATAGAGATACAAGGTGTCCGCTGAACACTCCACCTCGGTACCCTCGGGGATCATCCCGCCGATGGCGTCCAGGCAGCTTTCCCTGTCCTCATCGTCCCGCAGGCGGATCTCTACCACCTCGTTGCCAGCGTGTTTGGTGATGAGATCTCGAGGCGACCCTTCAATGAGGATCCGGCCATGGTCCATTATCACCAGCCGGTCGCAGAGCTGCTGGGCTTCGTCCATGTAATGTGTGGTGAGGATGAGTGTGACTCCCTGGGACTGCAGCTGGCGCAGTTTCTGCCAGATAACGTGCCGTGCCTGGGGATCGAGGCCGGTGGTCGGTTCATCCAGGATGAGGAGTTCCGGTTCGTTGATGAGCGCCCGGGCAATGAGCAGTCGCCGCTGCATGCCTCCGGAGAGTTGGGTGATGGGGCTCTTGACATGGTCGGCCAGTTGAAAAAATTCCAGGAGCTGAAGAGCCCTTTTTCGAGCTTCCTTCATGGGGATCCCGTGATACCTGGAATAGATGAGAAGGTTATCCAGGACCTTCAGGTCAGTATCCAGGTTGTTCTCCTGGGGCACCACACCGATGCGGGCTTTTACCTTCCTTGCGTTGGCCATGACCTGCATGCCCAGCACAGACAAGGACCCTTCCGTGACCGGCAGATGGTTGGTGATCATCCTCATAGTGGTGGTCTTACCGGCGCCGTTGGGGCCCAGGAACCCGAAGCACTCGCCTTTGCCCACATTAAAGGAGATGCCATCAACTGCTGTGAAGGATCCAAATCGCTTGGTTAAATCTGATGCGGAGAGGACTGTAGTCATAATTCCAGATTCCAGATTTCAAATTCCAAATACTAAACTCCAGATTCCAAATCCCAGAATCCAGAGCAGCTCAATAACTAAAACTTATACTCAATCAGCTCATTGTACTTCTGTGCCTGTTATCTGTCCTTGTATTTTCTTCCCCTCATCGTAGAACCTTTCAAATATTTCATAAATCCAGACAGCTGCCTGCTAATGCTCATAACTTTATCATGAAGCTGCTGAAAATCTTCTTTTGTTACTAATCCCATATCGTATCCAGCAAGAAGTTGAGATCGTAATTCGCCAGCTGAACCTTTTGCTAGGGACAAAAACTGTAATAACTCTTTATTGCCATCACGCTCAAATCCTTCAGCTATATTGGACAAGATGGAAAGAGCGCTTTTTTTCAATTGATCCTGAAGAAAGTACTCTCCCTTCATTAGTTTGGACTTGGTGACATGGAATACATTTTTAGTCAATTTGCGTGCATCGTTCCAGACCTCGGTCCTTTCATAAGATTTACTTCCTGGCATGAAATCCTCCTGCTGCATTGATTTTAAAATTTACATAGCCTTACCTTGCAACCGGGGTGCCAGAAGATCTCGCAGTTGAATTTATCTGGAATCTGGAATTTGGAATTTGGAATCAAGCGCGCGCACAAACACTCTCAACAGGACACCCTTCACAGCATGGCGCACGCTTGGCACACCTTTGTTTGCAATGAGTAACGATTAACGCGTGATATTCGTTGAACATCCCTGTTTCGGGTTCCAGGTTGTCCATGAACAGGTCCTGCACATCGTGGTATTTTGCTTTTTCATCGCACAGGCCCAGCCGTGAAAAAAGCCGCACCGTGTAGGCATCCACAACAAAGACAGGCCTGTCCAGCGCGTAGAGGAGGATAGAGTCAGCGGTTTCCGGCCCGATTCCCTTCAGGGAGAGAAGCTCTGCCCTCATCTCGCCGGTATCGTATCCTCCCATACAGGACAGATCACCTCCGTACCGGTCCTTCAGAAATTGGCAAAAACTCCTCAGCCTGGCCGACTTCTGACGGAAATAGCCAGAAGACCGTATTGCCTCCTCCAGACGGTCAGGAGTAAGGGAGAGGATGCCCTCTGGAGTCAACTCGCAGACCTCTCTGAGGCTTGCCATGGCCTTTTCAACGTTGGCCCAGGAGGTGTTCTGAGTCAGGATCGCCCCCAGCATGACCTCAAAGGGGGTGTCGGCGGGCCACCAGGACTGTTCTCCATACGCTTTCAGCAGGAGTTCATAGATATCAATAAGGAGGGCTGGTTTGGTCATAGGAGTTTCTGATTCCAAATTTCAGATTCCAAATTCCAGAAAGACCAGAAGTAACAACCTGAAGGATTTGTGTTTAGTTTTTCTCTGGGATCTGGATTCTGGAATCTGGAATTCAGGGTCTAGTAATGTACCCATTTATCTAGACCTTGATAACCACCGTTCTCGCGATCTTATCATGCCAGGCCTGGTTCTTTTTATCCCACAGGGCCCAGAGAAAACCGAGGAAGGTCATAAAGAAAACGGAAACGGCGTATCCCAGGGTCCGCATAAAGGCGCGTCCGTAGCCGACCGGGGAACCGTCTGTGCGCTGGACTCGGATCCCCAGCAGCATCTTCCCCAGGGTCTGTCCCCCTTCCCCCGTTAAAAGGGTGAAGTAAAGTATAAAAAGAACAGCTGAAAGGAATAGAGCGATATCCAGGTGGGCCATTCCTGGATCGGTGCCGCTGCCAATCCTGTAGGCGAACCTTACGATGTCCGCGATGATGCTGAGTGTAAGCCAATCAAGGGCAAAAGCCGCCAAACGCCGGAAGAACCCTGCCCTGACCGCGGGTTGCTCCTTCCGGGTGAACTGCACTCCGATCATCCCGGAGGGGGTGGACAATGAGCCTATCAACGGCTTTTTACAGGATGTACAAAATATTGTGCCGTAGTTGGTGGCTCCGCAGGAAGGACAGGTTCTCGTCGCCATGTTATATGCTCCTCGGGTTGATTCCATATTCCACATTCCAAATGGCAGAGATAAAATTCCATATTCCCGATCTCAAATTCCAAATAATAAAAAGACAAGTATTCTCACTTCATATAGGCTGCCTATCACTTTTCTTTGGAATCTGGATTCTGGAATCTGGAATTCGCTTTACATGTCTCCAAAGAGATACTGCATCAGTGCAGCGCCGGCAGTGACAGCGGTTTCCGTGCGAAGGACTCTCGATCCCATCCCGGCAACCTTAAACCCTTTATCCTTGAGCAGCTCCACCTCATCGACGGTGAGGCCGCCCACGGGACCTATGAGCATGAGGACGGATCCAGGAGGTTCGATCCCCTCTGTCACCTCTTTCAGATGCCTGACAGTTTTTTCTTCCCAGAAAACTACAGACAGATCGTAAGGGTCGGTTTTAAGCTCTTTTAATGATACCGGTTCGGAAATGGTGGGGAAGCGGGATCGTCCACACTGTTTGCAGGTTGAAACGATAACTCGTTTCAACCTGTCTAGCCGCTTCCAATAACCCCTGATCTTCAATTCAGTGCGTTCGGTCAGTAGGGGGATAAAATCAGCGGCGCCAAGCTCAGTGCCCTTCTGTATCGCCCAATCGAAACGGTCACCCGGTACGATCCCCATGGCAATGGTAAGCTTGAAAGAAGGGATAGGCTCAACTTCCTTGTCCGAAAGCGTGAGGGTACTCTTCTCTTTATCCATAGACTTGATCAGGGCGTTCCATGAGGCTCCCTCGCCGTCCACGATCTTCACTGAGTCTCCGGTACCCAGTCGGAGAGTCAAACGGGCGTGCCGCAGTTCGTCGCCTTCCAGGATGGCCGATTTCCCAGTTATCCTGGAAGGAGGTATGTAAAAAGTCGGTAGGGACATGGGAAATCAGTCCAGAGTCCAGAGTCCAGAGCGAAGCATCGCCATGGATAATGAATAGATATTATTCTCAATCCTCAATTCGTAATCCTTAATCTATTTTCTTCTGTTGGAAACCGTTTCCCCGCCGATGCCCCAGTTGTCGGTGTCTATTTCGTCGATGACCACCACCGTGGTGGCAGGGTTCTTGTTCAGGACCTTTACTAAAAGGTCTGTCGCTCCCTTGATAAGGGCGGCCTTTTGTTCGGCGGTGGCGCCATCTTTTGTAATTTTGATGTTAACAAAGGGCATGAAAATCCTCCGGATTTCAGTTCCATGTTCCAACTTCCAGGTTCCAGGAAAGACAATACAAGAAGAGGAATAGTACATCATGGAGGTTGTTTTATAGAACAGATATTAAATTGTCTTAATGGGTCTGGTTTGAGTTTCCAATGCTAAATACGAAATCCGGAATCCGAAACCCCTTACTCGTTTCCAATTGGGGAAACGAGTAAGGCCGCCACCCAAACCTTCTCGTTCATGATCCGCTCCACCCTGAGGCCGCACCGGGTATACGCCTCCATCACCTCTTCACTCTCGTCTTCCAGGAGACCGGAGATGATCAGTAAGCCGCCAGGTTTCAGGTGCTCAGCAATGTTGGAAGCCAGCCTTTTGAGCAGTGATGCGGAAAGGTTGGCTGTGATGATGCCGTATAAACCTTCAGCGGTTTCGATGCCTCCCTCCGCGACCCGGACGCGATCATCAGCGTTGTTGTTCTGAACATTGTCATAGGCTACAGCAGTGGCCATGGAGTCGATGTCCACCGCGAGGACATCCCCAACGCCGAGAATGGCCCCGGCAATGGCCAATATGCCGGACCCGGTTCCCAGGTCGAACATCCGTTCTGGAGCCTGGTCGCCGATACAATCATTAAGTAATACCAGGCACATCCTGGTTGTGGCGTGGCTCCCGGTTCCGAAGGCCAATCCTGGGTCAAGAACGATCTCCTGGTCCCCAGTGGGAGTGCACCACGTGGGTCGAATTACAAGTCTGTCTGAAATATGTACGGTAGTGTGCTGGGACCGGAATACGGCCATCCAGTCCTCTTCCGGAAGCTCCTCAATTTCATATCGCGAACCCTCAGGAAGCAGCTTCATCTGCACGAGGTTGCTCAGCTGTTTCTCGATCCGCAGCAGGTGATCTTCACTTTCATCGGGCTCCAGAAAGGCGTCTATAACGCTAAGCCCGGATTCCGCCCGGATGCATACGCCTCTACCGGTCAGGGTTGTGAGGAAGTCTGATACGGGATCTTCCCTCTCCGGTGGAACTCTTACTGTAACCTGTTTCCAGATGCGCTGATTCATCTTCATATATTAACACAACACCCGAAATCAGACGAGAAAGGCGTCAAATTTCTGGTTTTGATTGACAAGCGTTTATGTTTGTGCTCTATTTCACATCGAAGGGAAGGGCGCTTCTCTTCAGGGGGGGACCCGGGGTAGAGATATCCCGGGTTTCTTATGTCTGCACACAGACATAAGAAACCCGGGAAGCCCAAACTCCAAAGCCTAAAGCCCAAAGTTTGAAATTCACAACAGGACAAACAATACGACTTTAAATCTGAAATTTCCTGTTTATATAATAGGCTAGAGCTTCAATTCGAGATTATCCGGGAGAGGAACTGGGTGTCCGCTTGTTTGACCTTTCTTTGGGCTTTGGGCATTGGTCCTTGGGCTGTATCGCTTTGGCCCTTGGCCTGTTTCAGTGAAGTTCTGTTGGTTGAAATACCACTTCCGCCCGTATCATCTTCTCAAACCTCGACAAGATCCTCCTCACATCGGCTGACGTTCCTGCTTTCAGAGCTCGGCGGGCAGCGCGCAGGCAGTCCTCGTGCTTGATAAGGCGGATGGATCGCTTGATAAGAGGTATGGAGGAGGCGTTCATGGAAAGCTCAGTGATCCCCAGGCCTATAAGCAGTGGTGTCCAAAGCGGATCCGCTGCTATCTCCCCGCAGACAGCGATGGGTACCCCACCCTCTCTTGCCGCTCTCGCGGATATGGAGATGAGCTTTAAGACGGCCGGGTTCATAGGGTCATACATGTGGGCCACCCTTTTATTGTTCCGGTCCACCGCAAGTGTGTACTGGGTGAGGTCGTTGGTGCCGATGGAGAGGAAATCCACCTCCCTGACCAGACTTTCTGCCAGGAGGGCTGCCGAGGGAACCTCTATCATAAGTCCAATCCGCACGGAGCTGTTGTAAGGGATCTTTGAGGACTTGAGCTCCATCCTGGATTCATCCAGGAGCCTCCGGATCCCTTTCACCTCCTCAAGGGTGGATACCATGGGTATGAGTATGCTCACCGGTCCGTGGCGGGCCGCCCGCATGATCGCCCGGATCTGGGTCTTGAAGATGTCAACCTTCTCGAGGAACATCCTGATGGACCTCCAGCCCAGGAAGGGGTTTTCCTCAACGGGGAAGTTCAGATAGGGGATGGTCTTGTCTCCTCCCACATCCAGGGTCCTGATGTTGACCATCTTTCCCTTTGCCCCCTCCACCATGCTCCGGTATATCCTGTACTGTTCGTCCTCAGTGGGCAGGATGGAGCGGGCCATGAACGGAAGTTCTGTCCGGTAAAGGCCGATCCCCTCTGCGCCGTAGTAATTAATGAATTTAAGGTCAGACAGCAGGCCGACGTTGGCCATCAGGTCCACTTTATATCCATCCAGAGTTATAGCCGGCAGCTCTTTTTCGCTGACAAGCTCCACAACGTGCCTTGTGTAGTCCTTCAACAGTCGCTTGTACTCTTTTACAACGTTCTCGTCCGGGTTTAAGAATATGGTACCTGTGTTTCCGTCCACGATGATGTAATCACTCGGTTGTACGACCTCGAGCAGTTCCTCAACCCCTACCACGCAGGGTATTCCGAGGGAGCGGGACAGGATGATGGCGTGGGAGGTGTGGCCCCCGGCCGATGTTGCGACACCCTGGACCTTTTCCGTGGAAAGGACGGCAGCGTCTGAAGGGGTGATCAATCTGGTGATGAGGATGCCTTCCTCGTGGAAATGGAGAGAGCCCTCCCTGGATGGGTCGGAGAGGAGGCGTATCACTCTGCGCCCTACATCCTCAATATCGACGGCTCTGTCCTTGAGGTACTGGTCATCCATATCCTGGAAACTTCTCAGGTATCCTGCCAGGACGCTTTTGACTGCGTAAAGCGCAGTGGTTCCGGAATCGATCACTTCGAAAACCTTCTGATTAAATCCCTGGTCTTCCAGCATCATCAGGTGGATATTGAATATCTTTGCATCTTCCTCGCCCAGCTGTTCCTGCACCCGCTCACGGAGAACCTCTATCTCCTT
Organism: bacterium; assembly: GCA_022865845.1. Taxonomy (GTDB): domain Bacteria; phylum BMS3Abin14; class BMS3Abin14; order BMS3Abin14; family BMS3Abin14; genus JALHUC01. The sequence goes on from JALHUC010000230.1 coordinate 9,135, forward strand.
TTGTCCGGCTTCAGCGGCCTCTCTGAACTTTTTCTTCTGCCCCTCCGGATCATCCGTATGCTCTTCGACGATATAGTGAAAATCGTCAGAGATCTCCATGAGAACAGCAGGACCCATGGCGATGCCAGGGGTGGCGGAGGTTCCGTGCAGGACGAGGGAGGAGCGCTCTGGTTCGAGGGAGGGTGAGGTGCCCGGGCTCCCCGTTGTTAACTCGCGCAGAAGCCTCGCGTTTGTCACGACACCCGCAACCTGTCCTGCTATGGTGTTAAAAAGCTGCAGTTCCTGGGTGTTATAGGTTTTGTTGTCGCGATCCTGGACCACCAGAACGCCGATGGGGCTCTTGCGGTTGATGATAGGGACACCCAGGAAGGTTTTGAACTTTTCCTCCTGGGTCACAGGGAAGTATTTGAAACGAGGATGTTCGTCGGCGTTCTGAACGATGAGGGAGGTCATGCTTTCGAAAACCAGCCCGGTGAGCCCTTCTGAGGGCTTCATTTCAACTTTCCCTATGGCTGTTGGGTCCAGCCCTTCTGTGGCGACCAGAACGAGCCGGTTCTTTTCCTCATCATACAGGTACAAAGAGCAGACATCGGTGTCCATCTCCATCTTTACCAGTGAAACGACATTGTCTACTGTCTCCCTGAAATCGTGAGAATCAGCGATCATACGGGTGATGCGGTCGAGCAGGCCGATCTGAAACTTAACAGAGCTCACGTATGGTTGTTCCTTTCCGGTGTTATTTTCAGGATGTTTTCCACAAAATGAATACTCTGGATTCGATAATTTTAATATACCTTGAATTGCCTTACCTTGCCAAGGAAAGGCAATTCCAGAATCCAGATACAAACGCTCCTTCGAAAAACCGGTTTACTATATTGTCTGTTATAAATGGCAAAAAATATGGAGCTACGATGTGGTTTGGTCTTTCTTTGGAATTTGGAATCTGGAATCTGGAATTAGTTTACAATGCGCCTGCGTCTGAAAAAGAATAATAGGACTGTGCGGCTACGATCACGTGGTCCAGCATCCTTACCCCCATGAGGGAGGATGCCTGGCTTATCCTTTCGGTGAGAAGTCTGTCTTCCGGTGATGGTGTTGGATCTCCCGATGGATGGTTATGAAGGCATATGATGCTGGGGGCGGACCTGATAACCGCCTGCCTGACCACCTCCGAGGGGTGAATATGGACAGTGTTGACGCTGCCCAGGGCGCAAAGGTCCTCGGAAAGGATCCGGTTGCGTGTATTCAAGGTGAGAACCATGAACTGTTCTCTGGGCAAAGAGACCAACCGGGAACGGAACAGGTCATACACATCTTTGCTGCAGGAGATAGACAGCCCCTCGGTAGGTTCATAAACAAGCTGCTGGAGCAGTTTTGGCAAGGCCAGGATTGCTTCAGCCCTGCGCGGGCCGATGTACCGCATTCTGAGAAGACTTTGTTTGTCCAGATGAAGGATATCGCTGATGCTGCAGTGGCGCAGCACTTCTCTGGCTGCCCTGTGGCCTATTATGGGTGAAAGGGTGGTCACTCCCGTCCTGTCATCATCCCGGGTCATTCATGTCCTCCAGTGTGCTGTTTACCCACCAGGGTACCGTTAACAAAAGGTTGCCCTTAATGGACTTTTGTTGGCTCATCCGTTATAACGCCATTCAAGATGAGTGCCATAATTACAAAGTTGTTGATTATTAAGGATGAGATCCCTGTTAGTACCAGTGGTGAGCTGGACGTGGTCGATATCACCGGGGAGGTCGGGCAGCTCATCAACAGGTCTGGTATCAGTGATGGGATGGCCCACCTTTTTGTGGCGGGGGCAACGGCGGCTCTTACCACCATCGAGTTCGAACCCGGAGCTGTTGCGGACTTGAAACAGGCGGTTTCAAGGCTGGTCCCCATGGAAATGGAGTATGCGCACAACGCCAGGTGGGGGGATGGCAACGGCCACTCCCACGTGAGAGCGGCCATGCTGGGTCCTGATATCACTGTGCCGGTTCGTAACGGAAGTCTTCTGCTGGGGACCTGGCAGCAGATAATCCTGGTTGAGTTCGATACGAAGAGCAGAAACCGGAAAATCCACCTCACCGCTATGGGCGAAGGTGCTCTCAAAGAGGTTTAAGATGAAGATTACTGACACTGATGACCTGAAAGGAGTTCTCCGCTTTGCCACGAATCCGGAGAGGCAGACGGAGAATGACCGTATTACACTAACTGTTCTGGATGTGGAGCAGATCATGGGGGAAGGCAGGATCGACCCTGATGAGGGTAAGTCCGAGGAAGCCAGACGGGTCAAGAGGCCCCTAAGAAAATCATCTCAGGACCCGGCCGGCAACTGGGATCTGGTACAGGGACCCTACTGGGTGACCTACAACGAAACGGTTGAGATACCCGATGGAAGTTCACTTATCCTGCAGCCCCATGAGGAGTTGATGAAAAACGGCTTGTGGCACCCGACCCTGGTGGCCAGGGATTGGGCAGATGTACCCGGGATTCTTCTTGTGGTCACAGCAAGAGGTGTACGGCTTATGGAAGGCGCACCGATTTCGACGGGATTTATTGTCACCTGAAAGCGATAAAAGACGATTTACCGCAGAGTACGCGGAGGAACGCAGAGGTAAGTAATGATCTGGGGAACCAGTACTTTATTGATACCTCCACCTACCCATTGTGTCCTTCATGTTGAATAAAAAACGCTTTTTCAGAAACTACTCTTCCCCTTTCAGATTGCACCCTTCTTTTTTCCAACCTTATGAATTATTTTGTGGATTATTTATCGCATCCAAAGGATTCGCTCTTCCCTCCTGTCTTTGGTGTCCTCCGCGTCCCTCCGCGTACTCTGCGGTTAAACAATACCGCATTTAAAGGAGCCGTTTTGCCTGATTCCGGGTTCTCGTATTTATTTCACCCTCCCCTCAAGGGAGAGGAAGAGTAAGGAAGGTGATTATTGTAGGCTCTGCCCGGAATGACGGCAACCAAGTTTCGTGGAGACGAACTTGACTTTATGGCGAGCGTTTGGTATTTCCTTTCAATCATGAATATCAAAGAGCATAACAGCGCATTCAATGCTAATTGGTGGTGGCACAGGAAAACTGCAGGGGAGGGTCCGTGCCGTTGATTGGGTAATTTGTACCAGATGACTACACCGCGGGTTCTCTCGAACCCGCGGTTTTTTTTTGGGGTCGCGGGTAACGCGGCCCCATTTTTTTCAGGAGGAGATCATGGAATCAGCTGCTCAAGCTTCCCATAGAAGGCTTTCGCTCACAGGCGCGGCCATGGAGCTGTCCTACGAGCTTGGCGAAATGCCTCAGCTGTACAGGGCTCTTTCCGCCTTCGACCCTGTCGCTTTTCTCGAGAGCCGTGAAGGGACCGAGAAGAACGCCAGGTACGGTATTGTCGCCGCACGGCCTTTGCTGACTGTCATGGGAAAAGGCAGCGATTATGAGGTCGTGGATGATTCGGGTGTGAAAACCGCTCACCGTGCCCGAGACCCTCTGCAGCTGCTTCGTTCATTGCAGCCCGATGTCCGTCTGCCGGACATGCTGGACAACTATCGTTATGCTGCAGGGTGGGTGGGATCCCTCGGTTATGAGGTTTGTGAGCTGTTTGAAGGGATCCCGCGGGCCCCGGATGACGATATTGATCTGCCCGATACAATCTTCTACCTGCCCTCCCTGGTGATCCTCAAGGATGCCACGACCCGGCGGCTCACCCTTGTGTGCGTCGAAAGGAGCGAGACTTCGGCTCGGCAATTGATGGAAGAGGTATCAATGTTCCTGGCAGACCATGTCCCTGTGGATGCCCCTGCTTTGAACGGTGAGGAGAGGGTAGCAAGGACCAGCTTTTCGGAAGCGGATTTTCTAAGCGCGGTATCAGAATCCAGAAGGCTTATTCATGATGGGGAGCTGATCCAGGTCGTCCTTTCAAGAAGGTGGGAGGTGGATCGAGCCCCGGATCCGGAAGCTGTTTATGGGGCGTTGTCTGACCTTAACCCATCCCCCTACCATTTCTTCCTCAAAATGCCCGGTGGGGTTCTATTTGGAGCTTCCCCCGAGCTGCTGGTTCGGAAGGAGGACGAGGTCCTCACCGTTCGGCCAATTGCCGGAACAAGACCCAGAGGTTCCAGTGAGGAGGAAGATCTTGCTCTTGAAAAGGAGATGATGGAAGACCCCAAGGAGAGGGCCGAACACACCATGCTGGTTGATCTGGGACGGAACGACCTGGGTCGCGTGTCTGACCCTGGCAGTGTTCAGGTTACCAGGAGAATGCTCGTTGAGCGATATTCCCACGTCATGCACCTTGTTTCAGAGGTCCGGTCCCGGATAGCCGAAGGAAAAGACTCCTTTGATGTGGTTCGGTCCTGCTTTCCGGCCGGGACAGTCTCGGGGGCACCCAAGATCAGGGCCATGCAGATCATAGCTGAACTGGAACCGGTGGAGCGGGGGCCTTACGCAGGAGGCGTGGGATATTTCGATGTGCGCGGCAATATGGATTTCTGCATTACCATAAGGTCGATCTTCTACTCTGGGGGAAGAGCATATATTCAGTCAGGAGCCGGGATCGTCGCCGACTCGGTTCCCGAACGGGAGCGGGATGAGATCGCCCATAAGGCGGCCGCTATGGTCCGGGCGTTTGGGAAAGT